>CAZEDN010000044.1:0-6463 GCA_964510905.1 uncultured Candidatus Peribacteria bacterium | reverse complement strand
CATCATCTGCTTCCCTTTATACTCCTCAAAATAAAGCCCTAATTGCCAAGACGACCCTCTCGTCATCCCAAACTGTCCAAACGATTCATTCACATCCCACGGCACAAACATGAATTGCTCGGTATCCGGAAACTGATACAAGTAATGGTTGTTCCCATTCCCCGCAAACGAGTCCAAATTGACCAGCACATTATTAAACGCGAGGTACTCGATGGCCACGTCCATATCAAAGTAATCGTCGATGTTGGCCACAAATTCTTCCTCAGTTGCGTTTCCAATGAACTCAAACAAGTCTATGAGATCGTAAAAATCGGAAACATTTTCATTGGTTTGTAGCTCGTATGTGTCGTAGTCGGTTGGATCGTCCCCTGTGTAGATCATGTGTCCATTTCCACCAACTTTAATGAGGTCTCCCATTTCGTATTCAGTGGCGCCTAAATGGTCGATGGCAAAATCTTCATTCACCACCTCGGTGATCATGTACAGTTGATCGCCTTCTCCATTGATATCAACGGTGGTGTGTACGGAACGAGATGCGGTCACTCCCATTTCTTGGAGAATTTCGTTGGATAACAGTTCTCTCATGGCGGTGCGGTCGTTGAATTGGGCGCGGAGAGCGATTTCGGTGTACCCCATGTAGTCTTGTCCATTCACATATTCATCGAACTTCACAAGGAAAGGGGTGTCGTAAAAATTTTCTCCTTGGACCGCATTGTTGGGTTTATCCGGCGCTCGATAGGCACCGGGTCCGCCCATTCCCATATCCAACGCGCTACGCAGCGAGGAGTTCCCTTTTAACCGAATCCCCACCTCCTCTAGGGTCACGCCATCGATCGTGATGGTTATGGGATAATAGTCTTTCTCCATGGTTTCCTCGTACGTGAGGATCATGTTTTCGAGATCGCCTGGCCCCATCTCAATCTGGATTTCGTGCATGACGTCGCCCTCGTTGAAAATGTCTCGATTGTCGACGCGTCCAAAGACGTTTAAGGTTGCGGACTCGTCATTGAGGTCCTGCTCATAGGTGTCCGCATTCACGGTGTACGGAATCACGCGCATTTCTCCCAAATAGCCAACCAGTCCTCCCACAATGAGAACCACCGCCAGGAGCAAAGGATAGTGCCGCCGCAATTTCATGGGAATCGCCATGAAGGAAAGTTAAGGACGACTTTAGAGGTCGGTTGTGTTGTATCCGGTCACGAGGGTCACCTTATTGTTGTCGTTGAGTTTCTTGATTTCGTTTAAGAATTCATTGGACTTCGTGCTCTTTTTCAAATCGACCGAGTATATGAGCTCTGTGAGCATTCCGGAACGAACCGAATCCACACTTATGAGATCGGACATTTTAGTGTGCTTTGCGAAAACTCCGTCGAACAGTTTGTCGTAATCGGTCTTGTTGGTGACTTGGATTTTGAGGATCTTGCTCGTGAGGTCTTTTCGGTAAAAGTCGAAGCGATTCATGATTAAGATGATCAAACAGATGAGCACCGTGGATACGATCGCGAGCGAATAAAAACGGGTTCCGTTTGCCATACCGATCGCCATGGCAAAGAAGATGAAGCCCACGTCACGCGTCTCCTTCACCGCATTTCTAAAGCGGATGATGGACAACGCACCTACGAGTGAGAAGGCCCGAGCGATGTTGGAGCCAACGATGAGCATGATGATCGCGACCACCATTCCCATCAGCACGAGGGTGTGCACGTAACTTTGGGTGTACGAGGCACCTTTGTGTGTGACTTTATACACGTATCCGATGAGCGCCGTTAAGATGAAACTCAACGTGATGGTTAGCACCACATCGGTGATCGAGAAGACGCCGGTGAGGTCCTCGAACGTGAAGATTTGCTCGAGGAATGCAGCTGTTTCTGGATTCATGAGTAAGGGGTTAAAGATTGATTAAGAAAATAGATAGTTGGAACGGGGCACCAGTTCGGCCTGCTCTAGGCCGGTGCAGTATTTGCTCACACGGATGAGCTGAAAACTTTTGTCGGCGGCCAGTTCAGTGAGCCAGTATGGAATGCGATCGTTGACTTTGATCTCCATGACGCATTGGTCCGGCGCGAGCATGAAGGGGCCGAGTTGTTTAGAGCTAAGGTCGAGGTCGTTTCTGCGGTATCTCAAATTTGTGTCGAACGTGACGCGAAGGCCTGGATCGTACTGTCCCCCATTGAATGCGCGTCGGTGGTAGCTTGTTATGCATTGTGGTCTAAGGTCGTACTGCTTGATCATGCTGAACATTTCTTCGGCGAACAGTTGATCTCGTTCGTCTTTGAGTTTGGGCATCTTGTGCTCATCGCAAAAGGCGATCGCCTCTTTGTAAGGGAGAACTATGCGGCGCTTTTGGGTTACGCGGTCGAGTCGCTGTTTGATTTCGACGTACATTTTTGTCTTGTCGGTGACTTTTTTTTCGTCTTCGTAACGGCGGATGCGAAGTTTGCGTCGAAACCTGAGTCCTTCTACCTTTTCCCAATAAAATTTGTAATCGTCGCTGTCGTAATAAAGACTGCTCAAAACGTAATTCCCAAATTTATCGCCATGGGCGTCCGGGATCATATAATCTTCGAGTCGCTTCATCACCTCTCGTGCGAAGTCCACATCGAGGAGGTATTTGAGTTCATATCTGTTGAAGCTGCGTATTTCTGTTCCTGCCATATTGGGGGGTTTTGTATGATTTTACGCGAAAAAGAGGCGCTTTCCTAGTGAAGGTAACGTGTGTAACCTGTTTTTATTACAGATACTTGTGATTTAGCAGAGGATAGACATCGATGGCCAGCTCTTCGTATGGGTGGATTTCCTTGATGGCTTCGAGGACTTGGGGAAGATTTACTTGGTTAAAAAATGAGTTTTGCGTGACCAGCAAGAGTCATGTATAATTACTAGCCTTAAAAAAAATAGTCAACTCTTTACGTACGCCTTTTTATGAGTATTTCATGTACTGAACCTATTCACGTTGAATCTTATGAGGGGCTCACTCTTTCGCCTTCTGCTTTTGCAGAACGTTATGGATCGTATGTTGAGGTTGATGAAAATAGAGGCGGAATCTCCCCCGATAATAGGTCTCTAGCCAGTTTTGGTTTTAGCCCTTGTCTTCCTGTTCTTTTACAAAATACCAGCGAAGCGGGGCTTCTTCATGTAAAAAGTTTGCCTTTATATCCCCAAGTTGCTGAAACGGCTGAGCAAATAGCGCAAGAGGGACCAGTGCAAGCTCAGATGATTAGAAGTCATGTAACCTTTGCTGATCATGTCCAACATATGTCTCACGATTTCAGATCACGACAAGCTGAAATAATGGATACTATTGTAATTGATACTAATGCTGGTTTTGATGTGGTTTTTGAACATCGTGCACGTCTTATTCGTGTTCATTTATCTTTGGAGAAGAAAATTTTTACGTTCGAGGCTGGGTTTTGATCGCTGGAGCCGGGAATGGGATTCGAACCCACGACCTACGCGTTACGAGTGCGCCGCTCTACCCCTGAGCTATCCCGGCTTAATCACGAGACAAAACCTGCGGTTTTTTCTCGTGTGCTCTTTTTCCCTAATCTGTTGTTCACTGATTTCTTTTCCGCTTAGCTCTGCCATAGTGATCTCGGGGCCCACAAGACCCGCAGATCACATGTCAGTAGCGCGCTCCAAAGAAATCAGCTCACGCTTTTTTTAGTTTTTAAGCGGGGCCATTCTAATGAAGCGCCTGGATTTTTTCAATAAATATTCCCTCTCTTATGGAATTCAGGGGTTTCTCGAGCAAACGTCCCGCGAGAGCGAGAAGGGTTCTCCGAGGATCATGATCCGAGGAGGTTCCTTCCAGTTGCGAGAGGAACCACTGGATTTCATATAATGGAAGGCCCATATTTATTTCGTAATGTATCTAAGCGCTTCTCGAGCTTTGAACGTTTTTGCTGATCTTCCCCAAAAAGCTCCAACTGTAGCTGGTTTTGCAGATTGGAAAGGCAGACGCCGATTAGGCGGACTCGTCGTGCGGGATCACGCTTGGTGAGCAGCTCACGTAAGGTCGCCAGGAAATCGTTGGGAATGTTGGACGATTGTGGCAGAGTTTTGCGGTGTGTGAAGGTTTGGAAGTCGGCGTAGCGGATTTTTAGCGTGAGGGTGTGTGCGTGTAGTGATTTTTCGCGAAGACGGAAGCAGAGTCGGCGGATCATTTTAATGGCCTCTTCGAGGAGGATGTCCTGACTATCGATATCGAGCGGAAAGGTTTTGTCCTCGGAAATGGATTTGCGTTGGTGGGCGTATGGCGAAACCGGGCGACGGTCGAGACCCTGGGCCCGTTCCCATAAGACGATCCCCTGTCCGCCCAAGAGTTGCCACACCGCCTCAAAGTTCATGGCGGCCAAGTCGCCGATGGTGTGAATTCCGAGACGTTCAAATTTGGAGAACGATTTGGGGCCGATGCCGGGCATTTTTTTGATGGGAAGCGGGGCGAGAAATGTTCTTTCATATCCTTCATGAATCCAACTGAATTGGCGTGGTTTAAATAGTGATGAGGCGATTTTGGACACCATTTTACTCGAGGAAAGCCCGCCAGAGATGGTGATACCGATGGTTTTGTAAACATCCCTTAATAGACGCATGGCGATCGTGGGATAGTCCGCTTTGTGGAGCTTGGTGGTGCCGGAAAGGTCGATGTACCCTTCATCGATGGAGTTCATTTCGACGGTGGGGGTGTACGTTTGAAAGATGTCGAACATGCGTCGGGAGAATTGGCCGTATAGTTTGTGGTTTCCCCTCACAAAAATGCCCTTGGGGCACAGTTTTCGCGCTTTATAAATGGGCATCGCGGAGTGAATGCCGAACTTTCGTGCTTCGTAGCTTGCGCTCGACACCACCCCGCGATGACTTCCTCCCACGATCAATGGTTTGTTGCGATAGCTGGGCTCGAGAAGCTGCTCGACCGACGCGAAAAACGCGTCTGCATCGACATGCAGAACAGACCCGCAGCGCAGCGAAGGGTCCCCTCCGTTTGGCATATTTGCAAGAGTTAGCGAGATGAAATGAGCGTTTTTGGTCGCTTAGTAATTCCGTATCAGTCCTGTGACCACGCCTTGAATTTGAAGTTCACCGTGTGGGTAGATGTCCTCGTACTCGGGGTTTTCGGCCTTTAGGTACACCTTTCCTTTCTCGGAGATGTACCGTTTGACCGTATTCTCACCGTCCACAAGAGCCACGACGATATCTCCATTGCGAGCGGTTTGTTCGGGAGTGATGAGCACCATATCGCCCTCGAAAATTCCGGCGTCGATCATGCTGCTCCCGGTGACGCGGAGCAAAAAGGCGCCGCTACCGGTGGGCATGAGCCCCTTGCCGATTTCGTACGTTTCGATGGTGTTCTCCTCGGTGATGACGGAGCCGCCGGCGGGGATCGTGCCGATGAGCGGCACTTTGACCATGTCGGCGGCGGCCTCAATTTTCTCTTTAATGGAGGCAAGCCGCTTGATCCCCCGAGGGGTGTCGTCCTTTTGAATGTAGCCTTTTTCTTCCAGTGCCTTGAGGTGCTTAAGAATGCTGTTGTCGGAGCTGACGTCGAAATATTCGCGCATTTCTCGCAACGTGGGAGAGGAGCCATTCTCCCATTGATACTTCTCGATGAATTTGAGTAGCTTTTCTTGTTTTGAGGTGAGCGTTTTCATGAGAAAGGGTTAGGGACTAGAAAAGATGGGGTTGAGCGCCTCGCAGCCGATGAAGCTTGCGACGATGCCGCTCGGCATAATGATGCCGTTGAACATGCTTGCGGTAATACTTCTTATACGACCGGGTGGCCAACCAACCGATCCCAAAGATTGTCCAATAGATGATAAAAAAGGTTTTCATGACTCAGTGGTGAGTGTACACTCACAATATAGGTGAGGGTTCGCTCACCGTCAATCCTCTTTTTGTTGACAGCTCGTAATTTAAGTTGTAAAAGTAAAGTCCGTAACCTAATTTCATGAAGAATTTGCGGAAGCAAACCATCCGGTTTTACCTGAAACACTTGGCTCAGTACAAGTGGCTAACCGCTATCTCGATTTTGGCGATCCTTTCCGCAACCGCTACCAGTATGGTGTTCCCGGTTATTTATAAGGAACTCATCAACACGGTGGTCGAGGCGGATGTGAAGGAAGCGGTGGCCCGCCCCTTATTCATGCTCATTTTTCTGATCGTTGGGTTTGATATTTTCAACATGCTTTCTTGGCGTGTCCTCCTTTATACCATGTCGGTTTTGGAAACGTGCGTCATTCGTAATATCCTTGATGAATGTTTTGAATACCTTCATCGTCATTCGTATAACTTTTTCAACAGCAATTTTTCTGGAGGTCTGGTTAAAAAAGTGAACCGAATCGCGTACTCTTTTGAGGGTATTTCGGACATCATCATTTTTGAGTTCATTCCGATCGTTATTCGGACCCTCATCGCGAATGCAGTCCTCCTGTATTTGAGTCCATACCTTGGCGTTCCTCTACTCATT
>CAZEDN010000043.1:6962-7218 GCA_964510905.1 uncultured Candidatus Peribacteria bacterium | reverse complement strand
ATCAACGCCATCTCCCAGCTCTTTTTTAATCTTTAGCGCTCTTTGAATATCATATTCTGACTGCTGATCCTGTTCGGGAATTTGGTCGAAATTATAGGCAATCCCCGCACGCACTTCATCACTAAAATCGATGCCATCCCCCAATTTCCTTTTTAAAACTTTCGCACTGGAGACGCTGAGATTGCCATGTTCTAAACAGAACAGGAAAGCGGCCTTCACACCTTCCTCAAAGTGGGGAATATTTTCAGGCCCAAAA
>CAZEDN010000043.1:0-6952 GCA_964510905.1 uncultured Candidatus Peribacteria bacterium | reverse complement strand
CTCACCAAACTTGTTAGCAAGATATTGAATGGTAATGACATTATGATTGTTGATGTCCCCCAGGCATTTAGACATCTCCGCCACCACTTGCTCCTCCTCGTCCGAAAAATCAACCCCTTCGCCCAGGGCATCTCGAAGCGTTTCATCTTCTCGACCATGGCAGTGCATCGTTAATCGATAGTACCTTCCCCGAACGAGCTCATTGTAGTTGGGAATTTCTCGAAGATTCACCTCGCCATGCGTGACCTCCGCCACCCTTATGGCCCAATCCTGATCACCATGCTCCATCGCGTGCACAAAAGCTGTTTTCCATGCGTCCGTGTAACCGGGAATTTCTGAATCGTTAAAAGTAATACCCTTGCCGAGTTCTATCTTCAAGGCGATGGCATTCCGTATGCAAACTCTGCCCCACCGATCCTCATCTTCGATCTGAAGCAAGCAGCCCATGATCGCATCGCTGACGATCTGTTTGTAGTGGGGGAAGGAGGTGTAATCCGTTCTTTTGAAAACGAAAGGGAGCGGAGCGCGCATTTTCTGGAATACAAAGGAGTCCATCTCGGCAGGGGTTCGGATTTCACGCAACTCCTCAAAGAACTCCACCGCTTCCAAAAGTAACTCAACCCGTCGACGAATGGCATCCTGCTGATCCGCCATTTCTCTAACAAAATCGGTATGCTCAATCTGATCCATCACCCACGCACGCGGCCCTTCCGCGACTGCTGCGATCGCAGCCACGCTGTCCTCGGCGAGCTCCAGAGGTGGATCGGTTTGATCTGTTTGATCGGGGGAGTCGGGCATATTGAGATACAATTATATCCGTAAATTATACCATAAAAAGCATAGTTTGACTAGCAATGAAAAGTTTTTTGAAAGAAATCCCCACCCCCAAGCGTTATAGAAGTAGGACTTATTTTTGCGTATGTCTGATGAATCCCATACAACAGATGCTGAACTAGTGGCTCTCGCACTCCGAGATGCTGATTATTTCACACCACTGGTCGAAAGATACGAGCCCAAGTTAGCTCGTTATATACGTCGTTTTTCTGGTTTAAACAAGGAGTGCACAGAGGACGTTCTTCAAGAGGTTTTCTTAAAAATCTACACCAATTTAAACGACTTTGATCAGAGCCTAAAGTTCTCCAGCTGGACGTATCGTATAGCTCATAACGAAACCATCAATCACCTCCGCAAAACGCGCGGCAAAGAACCCATCAGTCTCGAGAATAATGATCCTGACATCGTCAACCTCATAGATGTGCTAGAAAGCGATGTCGATGTCATGGACGAGGTGGTTCAAAACGAACTCAAAAACAAGATCCGCCTCGTTTTACTAGAACTACCCGTGAAATACCGCGAAGTACTGGTCTTGCGATTTCTCGAAGAATTGGACTATTCAGAAATCAGCGATGTATTGAGAAAACCGATGGGGACTGTTTCCACCCTTATAAACCGAGCTAAATCACAATTCAAGCAACGAGCTCTCGAAAACAATCTTAATCCATTAAGCCATGACTAAACTCAGTAAATCGGTCCTTGAAAAGATCAAAGAAAATGATGTGAAACCCAAGCCACGATGGCAGTTCATTGCTGAGAGAGTGGGATTCTGGACGCTATTCATTCTGTCAGTTTTCATCGGAGGAATGGCCACAGGAATCATCTTTCACGAACTCTTAGGGACAGAGTGGGGCTTTCTCCGTTACATAGCCCCCAACCGAATGAAAGCGTTCTTTATCGTGCTGCCGTATGTGTGGATAGGCATTTTGGGATTGGTCCTATTCCTTGCTTATAAAACCTTCTACAAAACCAAAAAAGGGTACAAATACCACTCCACATGGGTCATCGGTTTAAGCGTTTTGCTTTCTCTTATTCTAGGGTTCATTTCATATCAATCTCACGCATCACACCGCTTTGAAGAAATGATGCACCACGTGGGGACATACGCCCAAATTGAAGAGTTTCGGGGAGGGCTGTGGGTGAATCCCGAAAACGGCATCCTCATGGGAGAAATTGAGAGAATAACCTCCGACACCACCTTTACCTTTTACGACATGCGAGAAGGGGAGTGGGTGGTCGACTTCGCACACGCTAGTCTGTTTGAAGGCGACATCATTGGGGAAGGGGAGAGAGCTTTCATCATCGGGAATTCGGAGGAAGAGGGAATATTTAAAGCGGAACAAATCAAGATCATGGGTGACGATCATCCATTGCAAATGACCCATAAAGGAAGAATGAAGGGAGGTTATGAAAGAAAACCAATGCCGATGTTGTAGTAATGAATGAAGAAACTCGAGAATCTTCTTTTATCCACTAATTTTCATTCACATGAAAACACCAACAAAAGTCCTATCGGCGTTGATGTTTGCCATGGTTCTGGGTGCATCGGCGTTCTCCGCAGTAGCGGCTGCCGACAGCATGGAGGGCGGTAGAGCCTTTCAAGGAATACGTGGCGAAGGGGAATGCATGCAACAAGGCCCCAAGGGGGAGGGCATGGAAGCCCACGCAGAGCACTTTGAAGAGGTGAAACAAGCGGTCGAAAATAGCGACTATGGAGCTTGGATTACCCTGATGAGTGATGCCGACCATCCTCGTGCCGAGCACATGCTAGGAGTCATCACAGAGGACAATTTCTCCCTATTGGGCGACATGATGGAAGCTCGCATGGATGGCGATCGAGAAGCAGCTCGTGCCATCGCAGAAGAGCTTGGACTCAAAGGCCCCAAGCACATGCAAAGATAAAAACATCTTCAGCATTCACAAAAACCGTGGTCCCCGGAGGAGGGTGGCCACGGTTTTTGCTAAATTTGCCAATCATCCCATTAGAATGTAAAAAGTAACCATCATGCTCGAATCTTTTGCCGACTGGCTCACATTTTCACTCCTACAGCTAAATCCAGAATCCCATTTAGGCGCCAGCGTCCAGTTTTTCTTTTACGACACGATTAAGATTTTCCTTCTGTTGATCGTGGTCACACATCTCATGGGAGTCGTACGCTACTATTTGCCGATCGAAAAAATCCGCACATTTCTCACCTCACGAAAATGGTACGGCCTGGACCATTTTTTAGCCTCAGGATTTGGGGCGATCACGCCATTTTGCTCCTGTTCATCGATCCCATTGTTCATCGGTTTTTTGGAAGCACAAATTCCGTTGGGCGTTACATTTTCCTTCCTCATCACTTCACCACTCATCAACGAAATCGCAGTCACCCTTTTTATCGGCATGTTTGGATGGAAAGTGACACTCTTATACATCGCTGCCGGCTTATTGATTGGATCGATTGGAGGATGGGTTTTAGGAAAAATGAATTTTGAAAAAGATGTGGATCGATTTGTAGAGCAGGCGTGTTGTGGAAAGAAGAAAAATAAGAAAAAGGAGGAAATTTACAAAGTTGTACCACGACAAGCGTTTCGCATAACTAGAAGAATCGCGCCATATGTGCTCATCGGGATTGCATTGGCAGCCGGAATTCACGGGTACGTCCCTACCGGGTTTTTTGAAGGATATCTCGAAGGAAATGGGTGGTGGACCGTTCCGCTCGCGGTGATTCTTGCCGTGCCTATGTATTCCAATGCTGCTGGCGTCATACCAGTGGTTCAGTCGTTGGTTGTGAAGGGGGTGCCGCTCGGAACGGCGATCGCATTCATGATGGCGGTGGTCGGGCTTTCTTTTCCCGAAGCGCTCATTCTCAAAAAGGTGATGAAGCTAAGATTGCTGTTGTCCTTTTTCGGGATCGTAACACTCGGGATCATTGCGATCGGCTATGCGTTCAATGTGATTCTATAGGATCGTTCCATTCATAATCACTGCCAAAAGGATCACCTGAGGCAAAGTTACTAACGGAAGGAAAAACGCGATTTTCCAGGATTTTGTGGTCTCTTTGAGTGCAATGATTTCAGTGTAATCGGTTGAAACCCCAGTCATGAGGAAAGCAAACGAATTTCCAGGCGCACCAGCACGTGTCAAGATATCTGCGGCGATAGGAGTGGATCCTTCCGAACACACCTCAATGATGGTTGCAGCCACTATAGTCAGCCCCAATCCGAGCAAGGATGGTCCAAACAGCGTCTCAAAACTCTCCGGCGGAACAAACGTACGAATCAACGACGCCAACAACACCCCAAAGAAAATCCAACGTAAAATCATTTTCGATCCCGAAACACCACTCATCAACATTCCAAGCACCTCCCGTGACTTTAAAACACCCCAATTCCACTTCGCCTTCACTTCTTTCCTCAACGAAAAATTTTCCGGCAATTCAACCTTATTAGGATTCTCCGGCAAAACCTTCCACTTCACCAATTTCTCAAAAATATACCCTGAAATGATCGCCATCAACATCGACAACAGCAAAAACGTAATCATCCACTTAAATCCAACCAACGCCCACAAAATCAACGTCAACGACAATGAATTCCACGGGCTGGCGACCAAAAATGCCATGGTTTGGCCCAAACTTGCGCCTCGTTCATAAAGCTTCATTCCCACGAGCAAAATCCCGTGCGAACACAAATCCAGCAAAACACCGGCTCCCGTCGCACGCAAAATCCCCGAAAACGTCCCGCCTTTCCCCAACAACGCCGTCATCCACTCACGCGGCACCTTACCCAAGGCTCCCACAAAGAAAATACCAAGCGCCAACCCCCATGCCATCCTGTTCATAAGCTCAAAAACACTATCCGAAAACACATGGTCATAACCTGCCAAGTGCACCACATATCCCGCCAAAATCACCAAAATCGACCCCCACAACAGAAAATCAGGACGTCGTTTTTTATGGGGCACTTCACAGGAAGCACAAGACGCGCCCGCTTTAGCCGGCTTTGGTCCCATATGATGTTCATGATCGTGATGAGAATGGTCCATTAGAAAGGGGTTAACAACAATCGTCCAAACGCTTTATAGCATGACTACGTTTAACACGTTGAAATAAAAGACTTGCCACAATGATGGCAAAAAAGCTTACGATAAAAAGGAATGACGCAAAAGACCATTCCTGCGCCAACAGTTGAGAAACAAAATAAAATCCTCCAACAATCAGCACCCATCGAACAAACCAAAAATTCCGAATACGATTTTTCTCATAAAATACCTCCAACTTATACATGATCCCCACCAAACTCATCCCCATCAAAATACCGATCGAAACCAGGGAAACCGGCTCTCCCATCAACCACAAACACAAAAGCAGCAACCACGTCACACTCACCGCCACACAAATCGCACACAGATTAAACGGCAGCTTAGGCTGGAGATACGGCTTGATGAACGCCACGCCAAAATACAAGAAAGTAATGCTAATAAGAGGAATAAAATCCATAATCTAGGGAATAAAAAAGCGAAGGATAACAAGACCCAGGACTATCATCGTCAGGGCGATCAAAAACTTACTGAATCGAGCCTCTCTGCGCTCAAGGCGCTGTAGTTTTTCCGTCATAAGAGGATTCCCTGCAAGTGCCAAAATGATGAATAGCGGTGCCACAAAAACCAAGTTGTACCAAACCATCCAACCCAATCCCTGAACATACGTTTGCGAAGCGGCCAGCATCCCAATAATCGCCACGTAAATGCCGCCCGAACAGGGGAACGTGCACAGCCCTACAACAAATCCACCCACAAATGCAGCCGGCAAAGTACTCTTATGAAGCCATTTCTCTACCGTCGGTTTTGTATTGATGGGAATTCGTAATTTAATAGGGAATTTCGGGAAAATCAGGCCCAACAATTGGATCAAACCCAAAGCAATCACCAAGTAAGCCCCCACATAAGCCATCAAATGCGGCGCGCCCGTAATGATGATCGCCTGCGCCAACCCAATGCCAATCAAAAGATACGCCAAGAAAATAGCCGAAATATAAACCAGCCCCATCTTCCAAATGCTCTGCTTGGTCTTTTTGATCGAAAAAAGAAAAGCGATGAAGAAAAGAAGGACAGCAATCGCACACGGATTGATTCCATCCAAAAACGCACTCGGCGTGATGACCACAAAAAGCCCCCAAAAACTACCACGAGAGCCTAATTCACTCGTGCTTCCGTCTTTCCCATTCAGGTACGTCGTAATCGGCTCATCGATCGGGTAAGTTTTGATCTCGCCCTCAAAATTCCACACCTTATAATCGACACCATTGCCATGCATCTCATCCTGATAAACAAGGAGGCGCTCATACTCATCAGGATGCTCGAGAAGATAACGTATGATCGATTCAGGGACATGCCCACCGATGAGCAAATTTTCTCCCACAAACGCCTCGATATGGCTCTGCAGTTCAAACGGAATACCCCATTCATTGTTGTATGCGGTGAGGGTTTTCCGGTTTTCGCGCTCATTGATGTAATCTTTCCGGATGAGCTCGTAATCGTATTCCGCAAAGAGGACAGGATAAAATTCATTCACCAATTCACCACAATCCTGGCACGCTTCATTAAAGAAAACGATCGCCTGGCGTACCTCAGGTTCCCCAAATTTGACCACATTTCCAACCAATTCGATCTCAAGTTCAGCGAGAACGGGGTCAGATGTTTGCAGATAGACGATCCGTGTAATTGAACCCAATTGATTCGGGTGGACGAGAGGGTCAAAGGTCACCTGCATAACACGTGTTTCACCGGGCGCCAAAGGAGACATATCCATCTCTGCGGTCGTACAACCACAACTGGTAGAAAGTCGATAAAGTTCAAGAATTTCGTTGCCTGTGTTTTGGATCTCAAAAGTGGTCGAAACCGGTCCGCCGCTTTGGGCAACATCTCCAAAATCGTAAAAAGTGGGGGAGGCCGCAATATTCGGGCTTGATTCTTGGGCAAAAATATTCCCACTAAAAAGCGGAAGAAAAACGATCGTCAAAATTAACGCGAGAAAGATCTTTTTCATTATTCGTCAGAGTTAGTCACAATCTCCACGGTGAACTCCAATTTCACAAGAGGTGTTGCATCGGAATTGGTCTCAAAATAGACCGC
>CAZEDN010000042.1:0-7258 GCA_964510905.1 uncultured Candidatus Peribacteria bacterium | reverse complement strand
CCTAATTAATACAGACAATCCTTCAGTAAAAGCATCACTAGAAACACTAAAAAAAGCTAGATTAGAAGCAGCTAATCAATAAAGCAGAGCGCTATGTATAAAATCCCCCCTACAACTCCACCCTCCTCTCCCCCCACTCCGTCGCCTTTTCATACGCGTGCCCCACATTCAAAACACGCCCCTCCTCAAATTGCGGCCCGATGATTTGCAAACCAATCGGTAGACCCGACTTCGAAAATCCACACGGCACCGATAATCCTGAAACCCCAGCCACAGACGCAGGAACAGTCAACAGATCCGCCATGTACATCATCAATGGATCTTTCGTCTTCTCCCCGATCTCAAACGCGGGAAACGGCGACACCGGCCCACAAATCACATCCACCTCCTCGAACGCCTTCTCAAAATCCTGAATGATCTTCGTGCGCACCCTCTGCGCCTTCTTGTAATACGCATCGTAATATCCAGCCGACAGCACATAAGTCCCAATCATAATGCGCCGTTTAACCTCATCTCCAAATCCAGCCGCACGCTGACGATAGTAATAATCGATCAAATCTTCCCCCTCATCATCCGGCTTAGATCCAAATCGAATGCCATCAAACCGCGCCAAATTCGCCGACAATTCCGCAGGAGTCAAAATGTAATACACCGAAATCGCATACTTCGTCATCGGGAGAGAAATTTCTTTCACCTCCGCTCCCAATTTCTCCAATTCGCGAATCGCCGCCCACACCGTTTCCTTCACATCTTCTTCCACGCCCTCCCCCATGTATTCCTGAGGAACTCCAATTCGCAACCCCTTCACATCTCCCGTAAGTAAGGAAGGGTAATCGGCCACTTCAACAGGAGGTGTCGTCATATCGTTCGGATCATTTCCAGCCATCGCTTTCAAAACATACGCCAGATCTTCCACCGTCTTCCCAATCGGTCCAATCGTATCAAAAGAAGACGCAAACGACGTGACTCCAAATCGAGAAACCCGCCCATACGACACCTTCAAGCCCGGAACCGAGCAGAACGATGCCGGCTGACGAATCGATCCACCCGTATCGGTCCCCAATGCATACAACGACATCCCCGCCGCCACCGAAACCGCCGAGCCACCCGAAGACCCACCCGAAACACGGGTCAAATCCCACGGATTCTTCGACGCCCCAAAACAGGAATAATCGGTCGACGCTCCACACGCAAACTCATCCAAATTCGTCTTTCCCACCATCACCAATCCATGGTCGCGCAATCGAGAAACCGCCGTCGCATCGTACGGCGGAACAAACGCTGCCAAACCCGGCGAAGCACACGTTGAGCGCACCCCTTTCGTGTTGAAAATGTCCTTCATCGCCCCCGGAATTCCCTCCAAAACACCGATCTCCTCTCCTTTCGCAATCTTGTCATCCACTTTCTGAGCCGAATCGATCGCCTCATCCCGCGTCACCGTGATGAACGCATTCAAAGTCTCGTTGTGCGCCTCAATTTGCTTCAAACACGCCTCCGCCAGTTCCACAGCTGAGAACTCTTTTTTGGTTAAACCCTGATGGGCCCGCGCAATGGTGTGGTCAGTGAGTGTCATAATACCGGTTTCACTTTTATTTGATCGCGTTCTTTGGGAAGCGGACTACACGCCAACAACTCTTCCGGCACACAAAACGCCCCCACCTCATCATCGCGATACACATTATCCAATCCCGTGACCTGAGAAGTGGGCTCTATCCCCTCCGTATCCACCTCATTCAACAACTCCATGTATTCAAAAACATCCGACAGCTGGCCCGAAAACGTCGTCACTTCATCATCAGTGAGAAGCAACCGCGCCAACTTCGCCACATGTTTGACCTGATCTGGGGGGATTTTCGCCATGAACCCATTCTAGAGAATGGCCCTTCTAAGCTCAATGGCTTTTTCAAAGGATCCCAAAATCATCTTCGATACGGAGAATCTTCTGGTCCCAAAATGTGATAGCGCAATGTTTCAAATCGAGTCGTAATACCAGCCGCCTCCAACTCTTCTCGAAAAAAATAACCGGTATGAGGCAATGTGAGTCGCTCCAACTCAGCTTGATCTCCCCCATTGATGACCTCCTTCTCTAAGAAGACACCTGCCGGATCAATGGGTCCGGGAACGCGAGCTTGATGAGAGCCAGAATAAAGTTCTCCCATCACAACATGCACATGGGTAAGCCTTCCTTCCTCTTCGCCCGGACTAGAATGAACAACGCCTACCCTTTGTCCCTTTCTTACATATTCACCTGGACGAACACATGGAATGACGTGAGCCAACTCAGTCCCTAAAGTAAATTGTACATTATGCGCAACCTTGACACGCGCTTGATAGAGAGCTCTATCATGGTCTTGCTGCCGATCGAAATCTCCCTGTGATGCCTCTTGGACTTGCCCCTCAAAAGGCGAAAAAACTTCAGTCCCCGGTGGCAAGCCCAACATGATTCTGCCATCCGTGGTTCGATAGGCCGAAAAGTCGAATGCTTGGTGATGAGGATCAGGATCCTCAAATCCATTGAGAAATAACCACCGTTCAAAATCAGGGATTTGATCCTCTCTAACAACAGGACGTGGAACAAAGTTCAAGCCCATAATCTCGTGCCAACCGATGCTTGGTCTCTCCCAGAGCAAACCAGAAGTGACTTCTTCTTCGATTGCCTCTTGACCTGAAGGTGCGGGTTCAGAATCCATTATGAAATGAATTAAAACAGGAAGGCACGTTAAACTATTTTTGCAAGTTTGTCAATGTTGCGTTTTGACATTTGAGTTTTGACCTTTGACCTTCTACAATAACCCCATGAACACCATCTCCAACGTCAAAAAAGTTTCGCTCCTGTTTTTCCTCGTCCTCACCGGGGCGCACATCTTTTCGTCCCTCATGTTGGCGAACGACTATTTCAGTGATACGATGGCGCTCCTCAATCGAACGCTCGATATACCCGCGATCCTTGCCGGCATCATCTACGGATTCACGAGTCTCAAGCTCTACCTAGAAGAAACCGGCAAAGACACCCAACTCTTCGACATGATCGCTGGAGCATTCGGCGGCATAATCCTGATCGCCGCCATCTATATGAATTTCCTCGCTTGAATATGAAGAAAAAAGTCATGACGTTCGGCACCTTCGATTACCTCCATGCCGGACACGAAAACTATCTCAAAGAAGCACGCGCCCTCGGAGACCAACTCATCGTCATCGTGGCCCGCGACCGTACCGCCGAAAGCATCCGCGGAAAACGACCCGATCACAGTGAACGCAAACGTCTCGCTGCCATCAAAGCACTCCCCTACGTCGACAAAGCACTCCTAGGCGACCTCGAAGACAAATACAAAGTGATCAAAAAGGTCAAACCGTACATCATCGCTCTCGGTTATGACCAGTTCATCTTCACACAACAATTGAATCGTTTGCTCATTGACCTTAAACTAAACACGATCGTCATGCGTCTCAAACCGTACCACCCAGAGATGTATAAAAGTTCCCTCATCAAGCGTACCCTCTCAACCCCCGCGTAATGCCCCCCCTCCAAACCTTCCAACGCAATCTCAAACTCGCCGCCGATAACTTATGGAGAAACAAACTCCTCACCATCGCGACCATTTTGATCATGGCGCTCATTTTGTTCATCTTCAACATCATTTTTACCGTCAACGTCCTCGCCAAAGAAGCCATTCACAATCTCGAGGGAAAAGTGGATCTCATCATCTACCTCACCGATGACGCCGACAGCCTTCTCATCAATCAACTCATCCAAGAGTTGAACGTCTTTCCCGAAACCGAAGCCGTCACGTTCACTTCAAAAGAAGAGGCACTCGCCAGTCTTCTCGACAAATACGAAGACGACGTGAACCCGTTTGCCAATTACGATCTTGAAAATCCACTCCCCGCAAGCATCCAAGTCATCACCGAAGAACCGGAAGATCACGAAACCATCCTCGCTTACATCGAACAATCCAGTTACTCCTCCCTCTTCCTCGACATCGAAAGCAACCAAGAAAACCGACAAATCGTTGAAAATCTCATCCAAATCACCGACTTCACCAAAAAGCTGCTGCTGGGAATCCTGTTGGCCTTCCTCCTCGGCAGCGTGATGATCATCGCCAACGCCATTCACATCACCATTTTCAACCGCAAAAAAGAGATCGACATCATGCGATTGGTGGGCGCCAGTTACTCCTTCATCCGCTCACCGTTCTTAATCGAAGGCGCCTTTTACGGCATCGCAGCGGTGATCCTGAGCATGATTTTACTCCTGTTATTCGTCCAAAATCTTGAACTCCTCGAAACCTCCTTCCTCACCGTCCAACTGCCCTACGCCCGCCTATTGCTTTGCCAAGTCATCCTCAGCATCATTCTAGGGATGGGAAGCAGTTGGCTCGCCACGAACTACTACTTCAAACATCACCACGCGAAATAGGATGAAATCCTCAAGAAATCGCTCCTTCACCACCACCGGCATCGTGCTCAAAACACGCGATTTAGGGGAATCCGACCGCTTCATCACCGTGTACACTCCCGACCACGGCAAGCTCACCATGATCGGCAAAGGAATCCGCAGCATAAAAAGTCGCCGCAACTCCCAGATCGAACTCTTAAGCCGCGTCAAACTTCAGATCTGGAAAAGCAGCAAAAATTACTACCTCACCGAATGCAAAATCGAAGAGCGATTCGCCGACATGAAGGGCGCACTCGACAGCCTTTCCTCCGCCACATTCATGATCGAGGCCACCGAAAAACTGACCGCCGATGAACAAAATATCCGCGATCTTTTCCCGCTCCTCAATGAAACGCTCGCCCTCATGGAATTTTATCCCGACAAACACGAACTTTTACGTGAAGCATTCCTCCTCAAACTACTCAATCTCCTCGGAAACATCAGCAGTTTTCGAGAATGCAGCCTATGCAAACAAAAACTCCCTCAAAAAGCGGCCTTCCTCGACACCGAACACTCCACCCTCCATTGCGAATCCTGCCGCCAAAAAACCAGCACCGCCCTGCACGAAGTACCGCTCGAAACGCTCAAACTGATGCACTTCATCCTCACCCACCCACTTCCCGCCATTCTCAAGCTCAAAATCGATCCCAGCCACCTCGAAACCATGGCCCACTTCGGCCGAGTCTTCCTGCGCCAAAATCTCCATCATCCCCTCAAGTCCGAACGATTCCTGGGTCAGTTCTAAAGCTTCTTCACAGACGTCACTCCTTCGATCTTCTCCAGCTGCGAGAGCAACTTGGCCAAAAGATCATAATTGGGCATTTCAACGATCACATGGCGCGTCACACGTCCCTCGCTTTTCGAAACCAACGGACAATCAACAAGATAAAGGTCCAACCCGGCCACCACCGCAATAATGCAGTTTAGCATCCCGACACGATCCTCCGCCTCAACGTAAATCTTAATCTGATAGTGCGACGGTGACTTTTGCGCGGCCCAGCTCGCCGAGAGCAAACGTTCCTTCTCAACACTTTGCAGCTGCCGACACGCCGCCTTATGCACTCGAATAGCCTTGCCACGCGTCACGTATCCTACGATATCGTCCGGGAACTTCGGCTTACAGCACCCCGAAAGAATCACCGGCAACTTATCTTCTCCAGTGATCAAAACACCCGACTCATCCTCACGAACTTTTTTCTCCTCCACAGTCGGTGTATGAACCACCTCCTTTTCCTGTAATTCCCCCATCAACTCTTCATCCGAGAACAGATTCCGAACCACCGCACTCATCGTCAACATTCCATTGCCAACCGACTCCACGATGTGCTCTCGCTCCGCAAAAGAGTGCTTCTTGTCCCCGTACATCTTAAGCGCGCGATAGCTCGAACCAAGGGGCGGCTTTCCTAAACGACGAAGCTCTTTATTGAGCAAAACCACTCCTGCTTTGATGTTCTTTTCACGATCCACCGTTCGGAACCAGGACTTGATCCGCGTTTTGGCCATATCGGTCTTCACAAACGACAACCAATAACGACTGGGCTTTGCATTTTTTCGCGTAACAATCTCCACCACATCGCCACTACTGAGTTCATGATCCAGTTTTACGATCGAACCGTTCACCCGTGCCTGATAACACGAATTCCCCACATCACTATGGATCGCATACGCAAAGTCCACCGGCGTCGAACCCAACGGCAAATCTTTCACGTCACCGTGTGGGGTGAGCACAAAAATACGATGACTGAAAATATCCAATGATGTTCCCTCATTTTCCCCAACGGAATCTTTCTGAAGATCATCTTGAAGCCGCTCAAGGCCATACAACCAATCGACATGGTGCTGGAAAGGCTTCGCGCCTCCCGCCTTGGGAGCGCCCATAAAGTACCGCAATTCATCGATCTCTTTTGTCGAAAATCCAGCATCCCGGAGTAATTTTTGAATCTCGCCCAATTTCACATCCGACAACGGGTCCGCCTCCAACGACAAAAACTGTTCCAATAGAGCTCTTTTATCCGGATGCGCCTCCAAGAAATCATAAAATCGCGACACCAAACGCCGCTCTCCCAACACATTCTGAATCTCATGACGCGACAACTCCATTTCCGAAGGATCGTTGTCCTCATACCACCAATGTGAAGCGATTCCATACTCCGCCTCTTGATTCATTCCCTGCGTACGAATCTGGATCTCCACCGGTTGATTGATGAACACTCGCTTGCCGATGATCGTGGTGTGCAAACTGCGATATCCGTTCAATTTTGGCACCGCAATGTAGTCCTTAAAACGACCCGGAACCGGCGTCCATTCATTATGAATCGCCCCCAGCATCGTGTAGCAATGTCCCAAAAACTCCCGCCCTTCACGATGTTGATCCGATAAAACAATTCGCATCGCAAACAAATCATAAATACTATCGAGCGAATCCGCATTCTTGCGCTGAAGCTTTCGATAAATGCTGTAGAGATGTTTGATTCGACCCGAAACCTCCCCCTCAATCCCCTCTTCCTTCAAAAACTCGTCCAACACATCTTTAGCCTTCTCCATGTGCTCAACATTCACACGCCCATACGTCTCAAGTTCATTATGAAGACGCTCATAATCTTCCGGATGAATGTACTTAAAGCAAAGATCTTCCAACTGCCCCTTAATCGAGTAGATACCCAATCGAGACGCGATCGCAGCGTACACGTACAACGTCTCTTCGGCGATGCGCTTTTGCTTTTCTCGCGCCACGTACTCAAGCGTTTCCATGTTGTGCAATCGATCCGCCAAGCGAATAAAAACCGCACGCAAATCTTTCGCCATCGCGATGAACATCTTACG
>CAZEDN010000041.1:0-7343 GCA_964510905.1 uncultured Candidatus Peribacteria bacterium | reverse complement strand
TTTGGCGTAAGTAGACGAGGTGGTCGATCTCTCGGGGGCGGTAGCGTTTTGTTTTGCCGTTTTTTGAGGCCTTTTGCGCTCGTTTCTTTACACAATCTGGACAGATTTGTATGGTTTTTCCCGTTTTTTCTTCTTGAGGAGAAATTTTTAGTAGTTCTTTTAATATCTCTCCAAAGCTCAATGTCTCCCCGTGCTTTTTCTCCAATTCTTGCTTCATTTGTCGTAGTTTAAACGCCGTTTCCTCATCCACTTCAAACGAAAATCGTTCACGCGGTTGACGGGCTTCGTATTGTTCGTCTAATTGCTCGCATGCGGGATTTTCTGACCTGTTTTGCTTAACATAATGGTCTAGGGTTTGTTGTGGCATTTCTTCCACTTTTTTAGCCAACTTTTTTTCATTTTCATTCGTTGCAATCGGTGCGATCTTTTCCAACTTACTCCAACTCTGCGATCCACTCTCCAACTGCTCCTGCAGTGTTGGCTTATCTTCCAACTTCTTCGATAGCCTTAAAATACGATCCACATTCCGCTCACTCATCCCTGCTAACTTCGCGGCAAACTCATGAACCGAGGCGTATCCACGCCTTTTATATAAACGTCGGCGGTATACCTCAGGCAACAATCCCGCAAACTTTCGCATCCATTCGCGCGCGCTTTGGCCATACATTTTGCACAATTGGTAGAGTTCAGAATCGCTTAATTTTTGGGTCATTTTTGAGAGGGGTTATTTGGTGAGTGTGTGCTCACTTTAACAGGTTTATGTTATGCGTTCAAGGGGTATCAAATCGACCACGAAATATTTCACAAAAAGGGCCAGTCTAAATCGTGCAAATCGGCCCAAAATCGGTCGTGAGAGCGAACGCGAAAATCGACCAAAACTCGCTATCTCCCTCGGCCGACCCAACCCTGGCTTTTTACCTGAAAATCAGGTATAATATAGGGATATAACTGAACCTAAATTCAGACATGAAGCACCTTTGGCCCATTCTCCGGAAAGGGCTTGCGATCGGCGTCCTCATTACGCTGGTGGGACTTGCTGCCCTTCCTGTGGGCATCGCGGCCCAGGCGGATGATTACGAATCTGCGGCCAGCACTCTCAACGAGGAGGCCGCGCAACCCACTTTTTCCGCTTCCTCCAGTGCGGTGCGCAACGCGTATCTCCTTTTACGACTCAAGCAATACCTCACTCGTGCTGAACAAAACTATCAATCCCTCCAAGAAAAAATGGACGAAACGCGGGGGGAAATTGATGAAGCTCGCTATACCATCGATACCTTGGAGGGACAGGTGGATCACCTTGGTTATCTCACTGAGCAGACGGCGGACAAGATTTATAATGTCCAGGAACAGATTGCTGAAAAGGAGCTCGATATCGAACAATCACTGGAGACAATCGCCTTTCATGAAGTGCAAATTGAGGATCAGGAGAGGGCCCTCAGCGACTATTTGCGACTTCTTTACTTTGAAAAAAATCTCAATTACGACTCATCCAATCAGGCGAATGGCCTAAAAGTACTCCTTCAAAAAGGCACCATTTCGAGCGTCCTACAGAGTGGGACATACATCGCGATGATGGAGCAGCAATCGGAGGAAATTCTGGATGAACTGCAGACCCTGGAGCGCACTGTGCGTCGCGAGAATTTTGACCTCACGCTCAAGCGCAACGACCTCGCTGACCTCGAGGAAGAACTAGAAGGCGAATACCGAAATCTTGAGGCCCAACTTGAGGGCAAACAGAATCTCCTCGATCAAACCAAGGATAGCGATGAAATTTATCGTGAGCTGTACGCGTCGTACAAGATGGCACAGGAAGCAATTCTGGATGAAATCAACATGTTCCAGGAGAATATTTCGGCGCTGGATGAACGTATTTTGAACGTGGCGACCGAGGCGGACCTAGAGGCGATTGATCTGATTCAGTCGGAAGCAGGTGAAGACTGGAGTCTTCAAGAAGCGGCCGATTTTGTGCGACTGGATTGGCCTGTGTCGCCCAAGATGGGGCTGACCGCTTTCTATGATGATGCCGGATATGCGCAGCAATTTGGTGTGACTCATCATGCATTGGATGTTCGCATTCCACACAATTCACTCATTTATGCTCCTGCTGATGCGGTGGTTTATAGGGTGAACGACACCGCGGCACTGGATGATGAAGATGCTCGATTGGGTTATGGATACATCATTTTGGCGCACCGCATGGGCGTGATGACGCTGTTTGGCCATGTCTCAGGAGCGCTGGTTCAAGAAGGAGATTATGTCCATCGTGGACAGATGATCGGCCTGACCGGTGGCGTTCCAGGGATGCCTGGATCGGGAGTGCGCACGACCGGAGCACACCTTCACTTTGAGGTGATACAGGATGGAATCCGTGTGGATCCGCTCGAATATTTGCCGCTCGAAGAAGTGCCGTTCGACTCACTCCCTGAACGCTATCTTCACATGCTTGAAGAGCAACTTGAGGCGGAATTGGCGGAGAATGGCGTCGATGCGGAAGACATTGAGTTTAAGGATCGAGAAGAAGGCGAAATCGTGGTTGACGAAACCATCTTCGAAACCGAAGGTGACTTCTGGACGCAGGGAGAACTTTAGAACACACCGAGCGCTTTTAGTGCGAAGTAGCCGAGAATTAGAACGGCAACGAGCACGAATACTAATAGGATGAATCCACTGCCACTACTGGGTTGGATTTTGTATACGTTTAGGTCTTCGCAGGTCAATTTGGGGACGCCCACGTATTGATTGATCGTTTCGATGATGGATCGCGCGTCTTTGTGCGACTTCAATCCCCTGCCCTTGTTATCGAAGAGGAAATACTTCTCCTCTTTGTTTTTGAGTTTGAGAAAGGGATGGTAATTGAGATGAAGATGGGTGGTCTCCTTGGCTTTTTCGAGGTCCTCTTCGGCGGCTTCTTCCTGATCGTCGCGAACACGTTCCACATCGGCCCACTCCACTTCATCAAAATTAAAAACAAGCCGCTTTTTACCCAAGTGTTCCTCTATGGTACGACGAGTCCCATCGATCATGAGGATTTGCTTTTGGTGGAGCATCACATACGCCACAAAAAAGGCCACGATCGGCCCCAACAAAAGGGCAACGAGGGTTTGAAGCGTCAAAACGGTCATGACGGCTATCCCGGCTCCCAGCCCCAAAATTCCCACAATGATGAGGAGTGTCGGAATCCCCCACTCCATGTACACGAACGTCAACTTCTCCTTTTCGGCGATGGTTTTGATCATGGCGGGATGTGTTAAAATGGGGCTGTTTGAATTTTACCACACTTTGTTGATGCCTAAAAAAGTAGCGGTTCTCGGTGCTCACATGTCGATTGCAAAAGGGTTTGTCGAGGCGGCGCAAGAGACAGTGGCGTCGCTTGGGGCGAATGCGCTACAGATCTTTTTAAAGAGTCCGCGCGGGCGCGGGAAGACCAAGTTAACCGATGAAGAGGCGGGCAAATTTCGGGCATATTGTGATGCAAATGGTGTTCGGTTTGTGGTGGCGCATTGTTCCTACTTGTTGAATTTTGCGAAGCCGATGGATGCGAATAGTCGCTGGCCGCTGGATTCATTGATTGAGGATTTGCGATCGATGGAAAAGTTGAATGGGCATGGTGTCGTGTTGCACGTGGGGAAAAACTTGGAGCTTTCGTTTGAGGATGCTGAAAAGTATTTGATTGAGAATTTAAAGGTCGTTTTGAATGAGACCGCGGACACGGATCAGCCGATCTTACTGGAAAACACTGCCGGGCAAGGGACGGAAATGGGATATACTTTTGAGCAACTCCGCAGTTTTTATGAAAAGTTGGGCAAGCCGGATCGCGTGAAGTTCTGCTTGGATACGTGCCATATGTTTGCGGCTGGATATGACCTACGAACACCCGCAGCAGTCAGGAAGACTATGGATGAAATTGAGCGATTGATTGGATTGGATCGCGTTCAATTGTTCCATTTTAACGATTCTAAAAAGGATCTCGGCTCACGAGTGGATCGCCATGAGATTCTTAATGAGGGGTTTATTGGAAATGGACTAAAGACGGTGGCAAAATTTGCGCGGGACCACGAAATTCCTATGATTCTCGAGACGCCCGAAAAAACGCGTACACACAAAGAGGATCTGCAAATTTTAAAGGGTTGGCTTTAGATCCCCACCACTGCCCTCACGCGGTCCCCTTTTTTGATCTTTTTCTCGAGTGCTTCCAGGACGATGGTTTCGGTCCCCTCTAGGCCGCTCAATATCTCAACGCCATTTTCGGTGGTTTCCCCCACTTCAACCGTGTGCTTTTGCGCGATCCCCTCCTTTACGATGAGAATGTGATCATTTGAGATGAACGCCCCTTCAGGAAGAAGTTCGGCTGAATAAGCGGTGTCGACTTGGAGCCACGCGATGGTTGCTGGTTTGGCGGGCTTATCGGTGAACAGAGCTATACCGATGAGAATTCCGAGGGCAATTGCCCCGACTTCGATGATGAATTTTTTAAAGTTCATGGGTTAGGTGGTTATCGTCTACCAGAGGAGATCAATCTTAGCTCATTTTGGCTTATGGATCCATAAATCCAGACCCTATCGGTTGCTCATTAAGCGATCATGTTGTACAATATTAAGATGTAACCCTCCTTTATGACGCCTAGTCTCAGCTCACACGTTCGTCGAATTCTAGCGATGCCGATTCCTCTCAAGGTGCTCATCCAGCTCACCGCGATCGTTGGGTTGGCGACGGCGCTCGTTTTAACGGGAGACATCACGCGTGTTTTCATCATCATTGGTGTGGCACTTTTCTTTTTTACGACGGAATTTTTACCGGTGGATATGACGGCGATGTTGGTGATGCTTTTGGTGATCATGACCGGGATTGTGACGCCAACAGAAGGGTTTTCGGGCTTCTCTAGCACAGCGACGATTACGGTTTTGTGTATGTTTATTCTTTCGAGTGGAGTGGAAAAAACGGGGCTCATCAATAAGTTAGGGCGGATGTTGTTCAAGTTGGCGGGAAAGTCGATGGTTCGGCAAATTCTCATCATTGCACTAGTGGTTGGTCCAATTTCTGGTTTTCTTAGTAATACTGCAGCCGTGGCCATTTTCCTTCCTATGATCATTGCGTTGGCTGTTCAAGCTAAGACCCCTGCGACCAAGTTGCTCATTCCTCTTTCGTTCATTTCGATGCTTGGAGGTACGTTGACTCTTATTGGAACTTCTACGAATATCTTGGCCAGTTCGATGCTCCCACAACACGGGATAGAACCTTTGGGGATGTTTGAATTCTCGCAAATTGGTGCGATTGTTCTGTTGGTGGGAATTTTTTACTTCCTTACTATAGGTCGATTTTTGCTCCCTTCACGCAAGAATGAAGTGAGGGAAGAAGGGACGCTTCCCAGTCAATTTTTGTCGGCGATTCGCATTCGCAAGACCTCCAGGATGGTCGGAAAGACCGTGAAAGATCTTAAGTTTGAAACTAAATATAATCTTCGTGTTTTAAAGTTGATTCGTGGTGGAAAATCTTATGTAAAGGACCTGGCCACGAAGGAGCTTGAGCACAATGATCTTTTGGTTCTTTCTGGGGATGAGCAGCGCATTATTGATTTCGATCGTAAGACGCATGAAGACCTTACTGCGTTTGATAATCCGGAGCGACGCGTGGGAACAGGGAAGATCGTGAAACTGGTTGTGAAATCGACATTTTTCCATCAAAAAACTCTTTCGGAGATTCAATTTTGGACCCGTTATGGAGTAGCGGTGATTGGTATACATCGAACTGAATTGGACCCAGGACACATCTCAAATTTGGAGCTCAAGCATGGCGAGGTTCTTCTGGTGAAAATGTCTCAAACCAACTTGAAGCGCCTTAAAAAGTCGACCGATTTCTTGGTGTTGGAGGAAGTGGAGGGAGAATACAGGGAAAGCAAAACCGCGATCGCGGTGGGGATTGTTGCTACGGTTGTTTTGCTGGCGGCGCTGAATTTGATGCCGATTTCTGTGGCGGCGTTGTTTGGAGTTTTGGCCATGTTTGTGACTCAGTGCTTGAAACCGGACGAGGTTTACGATGCGGTGAACTGGGATATTATTTTCTTGCTGGCCGGGGTGATCCCGTTGGGGCTAGCGCTGCAGCAAAGTGGAGGTGCAGATTTGATTGCGGGGATGATTGTGGGATCTGCGGATTTCCTTTCTCCCATGGCTTTGCTCATTGTCTTTTATCTCATCACGACGTTGATGACGGAAATCATTTCGAACAATGCGGCTGTGGTGCTGTTGATCCCGATTGGAATTTCTGTTGCGGACAAGTTGGAGCTGAATCCTATCGCGTTTGTGTTGGCGGTAATGTTTGCTGCTTCGACCAGTTTCCTCACTCCAGTGGGATACCAAACGAATACCATGGTGTATGGCACCGGGAATTATAAGTTTTCGGATTTCATAAAAGTTGGCGCGCCTCTAAATATCTTGCTCCTATTCGTGACGACCTTTCTGATCGTTCACTTTTTTGGGCTTTAGGCGGCGGCGTCCTCTATTACTTCTGGAGCGTTGATCCCTTCACTTGAGAAGTAGAAGGATCCTTTGTTTGTACCCACATCGTCTTGCGCACAATTGAGTACGCGTTCTCGTCGAACTGCGCCGTCTTTGCTGTCCGCGTAGGCTTCATGCACTCCAATCATTTTTACATGATCGCTAATTCGTGCTGCTCGATCGATTGTTTCACCTCCCCCAGGATATTTGCCTTGGAAATATTCAAGAAGTGTGGGGATTCCTTGTGCCCTTGGGGCCTCTTGTAAGAATCCTTTGGGTATCTTTTTGGGTGAAATTTCAGTCCAAATGATATTTCTCTCACTGGCTCGATGCGCCTCGTGTGACCCACCACTGGCTCCACTGTATTCGTTTGATTCAATCATTTCTACAACCAAACTCGTCTCTGTGTAATCGTTTTCACCGGCACGGATTCCTTCGGTTGTATTGTCCCCACTCCCAAATCGTCCTGGCGACATGATGATGTACTTCATTCCTTCGCAATCTCCTCCTGACTTAAACCTTTCATTGAGATGACCTAAGTAATCTTGAATCATATCTCTCTCCTCTGGCGTGATTCCTCCGTCTATCTTATGTATGACTTCCTCGTCCACGTAGAAGACGTAATTCACTCCTTCAATCGCTGCGCCTGTGATGGGATCATCCCATTCCATGAAAATATCTTCCCTTTTTACTCCTTTAGGCCTTCTAGCTGGCTTGGCATCCTCTGGTATGTGCTGTGGTCTAGACTGGACGACAGCGATGCGCCATTCTTTCTGACCTTCTTCGTCATCCCATATATAGGCCAGTTCGACCTCTTGGTCGATTCCCAACAGGTATCTTATCTTCCCGAGT
>CAZEDN010000040.1:0-7417 GCA_964510905.1 uncultured Candidatus Peribacteria bacterium | reverse complement strand
GGTAAGCATGCAATTGATTTCTCCCCACTCTTTCACCATTCATCAAAAAATCTCTTAAATCAAATGCCACAGAATACAATTGCCCATCACTCCCTTTGTACAACATCAACAATTGATTTGGATCATCTGAACTGAGGAATGCTTTGGCAGCAGGAGCCTCTTCCCAAAAGCTAAACGTGTGATCCACCTGGTCTTCTGCATAGCTTGCATCTCCCCATTTACTTCTTTCTTTGGCTCTTAAGTCCTCAAAATCTTGAGGGGTAGACAATCGAACTTTATGGGAATCGATATAAGTTTTTAACTCTGCTTGGATCCTCAATCGAGTCGCTTCACCTTCAGCAGCACTTCTAGCTCCCGCTTCATCTCTTACCCCTTGCACCAATTGATTCGGTATGACCCCTGCATCGAGAGCATCAGAGGTCGCTGTTTGAAATACTTCTGGTAATCCATCCGGGTCTCCTTGTAAAGCTTCTCCTACCATAAACCATGGTTAATGACTTAATGTGAATTAATTGTAAACATAAAAATTAAAAAAGTCAATACATGTTGCACCTTCTAATCAAATACTGACATCCTATTATTTTGGTGGAGCTAGTGGGATTCGAACCCACGACTTCTACGCTGCCAGCGTAGCGCTCTGGCCAACTGAGCTATAGCCCCGTAGTCGGAATCTAAAGTAAGGAATAAAGATCACGAAGTGATCAATTCTTGAGTGAGAATAGCGGCGAAAACTTGTTTTCGCAAGCTATTCAAACGAAAGAATTAAAGGCAACGTCAGTTGCCTTTATTCCGAACGTTTTGATTGCAGTGAAGGCGTGCATAGCCTCCTTATGGAGAGGCTATAGCCCAAATGCGCCAAACTCACCCCTTACAGATTGCAAATTCACCCAATTTCTGGTATAATTATAAGAAAAGTTCTATACCCAAACGCATGAAACGCTTTCTCCCCGTCATCCTTACTGGACTAATGCTCTTAGGCGCTCTCCTGGTCCTCCCCGGAAGCGTGCTCGCAGACACCTATATTCTCGAAAGTGACATCAACGATTCAGGATCATTCGATGTGGGAGAAATTTTGAGCGCCACCGACGGCACTTCTGAACAGGATCAAAGTTACCTCACCGATGAAAACAATGCTCCCGTAATCTCATTCATCCTCGACATCATCAACTTCATCACACGTGTAATCGGAGCGATCGCCATGCTCCTCATCATCGTGGGTGGGCTCATGATGATCGTTTCCCAAGGAGAAGAGCATCTCCTTCAAAAAGGAAAAGACACGCTCACGTCCGCCATTTTCGGACTCGCCATCGCCATGTTCTCATATTTGATCGTTCGATTCGTTCAATCTCTCTTTTACCTTCAATGAAAAAAATCTTACTCGTCATCATCGCATTGATCCTATTGAGCCTTCCACTCGTCACGCTCACAGCCCATGCCGCAGACGAAGACTCTGAACCTGTAACTTGCCAAGACGGCCAAGGATCTTACTTCGATAGAATCACCATGGATCTTGGAAATAGCGATGGAACATACATCGCCACCGAACTGCACGAGCCCATTTCCTCTTTGGAGGATAAAATCCAATCCGGAGGAATCACGGTCAGTCAGATCTATATGAAATACCAATGTAAAACACTCGCCGAACAAAAATGGGTCGAAGCAGAGGATGGGACCGGATATGAACTCAAATGGATCGCTCACATCAACGAAGTCACCTCTTGGATCTATATCCCCTACGAAAGTTCTGGAGGCGCTTGTCCTGACGGCGCCAACTGCACATACGTCCAGGTCATCGTGGCCAAGTCCGGGACCGCAATTCTCAAAACGTATATCTCCATCCTTTACCGATGGGCCGCCAGCATCGTGGGCATCATTGCGGTGCTTGTGATGGTGGTGAGCGGCATACAGATCTCTGTCGATCAAGGCAGTGGCGAACAAGTGAGCTCTGCGAAAACCAGGATCATGCAGTCGCTCGCTGCGCTCGCGATTCTATTCCTCTCGGCGTTGATCCTCTACACCATCAATCCCACTTTCTTCACCATCTAATCATGAAACGACTGATCGCAAAAATCCTGCTGTTCACCGTTATGGCCCTCCTCGCCATCGGACTCAGCGCAACCCTCGCCCAAGCCGAAAATACGATTCCCGACATCCCTAAACCCCCACTACTCGTCGGGCCCAACCCTGACGACGACACCCAAGTCGAAGTCCAAGAATACTTTTACAACGAAGCCATCCCCTCATTCATTGCCGGATTTCTCGGACTCATTTCAGGAGTGGCACTGTTGGCACTCATCTGGGCCGGCATCCAATACATCATCTCCATGGGCGAAGAAGAGGCCATCACAAAAGCCAAGAAAACTGCCCTATGGGCGGTCCTCGGATTCGTTTTAGCACTTCTCGCCTACGCGCTCGTCTCGGTCATCAACACAATCTCTTTCCCCAATGTGGAACACGAAGAGTACACCGAAGCCAGTCAAGAAACCGTCATTTATGAAGACATTTAATATGAAAAATCTACTCACCAAAATCGGAGCCCTCGCCATTCATGGAGCCGCCAGCGCCAGCATGATCCCAAGCGCCCTAGCCATCAACGAAGATGAGATCCTATGCGAAGACGCCAACCTCACCGCCGAACAAAAACTGCAGTGCCTCCTCAACAGCGAAGAATTCCTTATCGAGAGCTCGCCCCAAGGCCAATCGACTTCAACCAGTCTCCCCCAAGGCGATCTGTTCCAAGACTTCCTTCCGTTTTTCATCAACACCGGCTTATCGATCGCCGGAACCCTCATCTTCCTCGCCATCGTCTACGCCGGCTACATGATGGTGACCGCCAACGATAAAGAAGAAGAGATCGAGAAGGCAAAAAAAATTCTCATTTTTGCCATGGTGGGCGTTGCGATCATCGCCACGTCCTATGCCCTCATCTATGGAATCGCTAATCTCGACCTTGATTAAAACGTCATGAAAAAAACCGTACGCACATTCATTTCGACACTCATCGTCACCGCGGCACTCCTGCTCCCGCTTACGATCGCCCATGCCGCCCTGTCCATCGATCCCGAACTGCATCCCGACAACGCTCCCCAAGGTTATTACGAACTCGCCGGGGTCAACGACGACAACTCCGAAAATTTCAGTGACATTGCGATCACTCGTATCATTGCGGATGTTGCTGTGGTCCTGCTCCAGATTTCCGGCTCATTGACCATCCTGTTCATCATTTTCAACGCGTTCAACTACGTCAAATCCTTCGGCCAGGACGAACAGATCGAAAAAGCGAAAAAAGGGCTCATGTGGTCCATTCTTGGATTCCTAGTCATTCTGCTTTCCTACGCGATCGTCCAAAACGTGATCAAAATCACGCTCAGTGTTGACGCCCAGTAACTCAACCTACTACTCCATACGCGGGAACAACGGCTCGCCTTTTTTAACAGGCGTACCTTTTGCTAGACGTCCCCATGTGCGAAGCGCCAACCCCTCCTCGACCGTTTCGGTCACCCCCAATTGATCGCGCATCTTTTGTGCGGTTCCTGGCATGAACGACTCCAACATCCAACTCGCCTGTCGCAATCCTTCCAACAACACATACATCACCTCATTCAACTTCTCCGTGTTGCCCTCTTTCGCCAACACCCACGGCTTTTCCTCTTCGATGTATCGATTCCCCGAATTGATCGCGCCCAAAACTTCCTCAATCGCTCCCTTCAAATCAAACGTATTCATCTTCTCATCCATTGCGGCCCACTGCCGCTCCAAATACGCAATCGTCACCTCACGATGCACCACGTCCGGCACCTTCCCCTCAAAATATTTCTCGGTCATCGCCAACACACGACTCAACAGATTCCCCAATGTATTCACCAAATCACTGGCATAAACGACTTTAAACCGCTCCTGATTGAAATCTCCATCCTCCCCGGTCGGGATCTCGCGCAACAGATAAAAGCGCAACGGATCGATGCCGTACGTTTTCGCCGCTTCAAACGGATCCACCACATTCCCAAGCGATTTGCTCATCTTCTGCCCTTCCGAAGTGATGAACCCATGAATGAGAATCCGTTCAGACGGTTCCACCCCCGCCGACATCAACATCGACTGCCACATGCTCGACTGCTGACGCAAATTGTCCTTCCCCGCAATCTGCCAACATGGCCACCAATCCTTATATTTTTCATTCGGCCAACCCAACGTCGAAATGTAATTGATCAACGCATCAAACCACACATACATCACATGGTCCGAATCGCCCGGCACCTCAATCCCCCACGGCATCTTCTCCTTTAATCGTGAAATACTGAAGTCTTCCAGCCCATTTTCTGTGAACTTTTGAATCTCGGTCAAACGGTGCGATGGCATGACCAAATCGGGCCGCTCCTTATACAATTTGAGCAAAGGTTCCTGATAGCGCGAATATTTGAAAAAGTAATTTTCTTCCTCGATGACTTCCATGTCTAAGTTGGGATGAACCGGACACTTGCCATCCTCCAACTCTGAGTCGGTCTTTTCGAGCTCACACCCCACACAATATTTAACCTTGTACTTTTTTTTGTAAATATCGCCATTCGCATCACAACGCCGCCAAAATTCCTGCGCCGCCTCAATATGGTGCGGATCGGTCGTTCGAATGAAGTGGGTATAACTAAGATTTAGTGCCTCTTTAAGCGCATCAAATTTAGCCGCATACTCATCACAAAATTCTTGCGCCGTCTTACCTTCCTCCTCCGCCTTACGATAGATTTTTAAACCATGCTCATCGGTGCCCGTATTGAAGAACACCTCCTTACCCAATGTTTGCTGATATCGCACGATTGCATCTCCTTGAATGATTTCGAGGGCAAATCCAATGTGCGGATCGGAATTCACGTACGGCAACGTAGTGGTGAAGTAGAATTTGTCAGCCATGATTTGAGGTTAAAGTCTTAACCCATTCAAGCAGAGATCTCATCAAAGGGAAAGAGCTAGGGAGCGGGGAGGACTGAGTTGAGCTAACTCCCGGAGCGCGACGAGCTTGGTCTTTTGCGTATGCAAAAGTCGTCGCGCGAGGGCGTAGGTTGCGTTCGCCGCAGGAGCGAACGACAACCGGTAGTTCAAACAGGACTCCCCGCTCCGCTAGCTGGTATCCGTCTGATACAGCACAAAGTTGAACACCGGCAAGAACGTATCCATTCGAATCTGCACATCGATGCTCTGCTTTGTATCCCCACTCAATCCATCCGCAGCCACCAATGCATATTCGCAAGCGACCTGTTGGTCATCGGTTCCGGGCACCGTAGGATCCTGGACCGTAACCTTCAGTTGAATCACATTATTTTCCTCTGCCGTCTCGCCCGTGGGTTGTACCGTTGGATCCACCACATTGGTCAGCACCAAATAGTTCAAGAAATGATCCGCCAAGAAGGTACTCAGCGGTTCGTTTTCAAAATAAGCATAAGGCGGCCCGGTCAAATCATAAAATGCCGCAGTATCTGTGTCCGCATTCAAAAATCCATCATCCGAAAAATCAAACACGCCACTAATCGCCTCCGTATGGTTTCCCGGATCATCCAGTCCCAACACCTTCCATCGCAAAATGTACCCATTCACCCACGTGTTGCTCTCCCGATCCACATAATATTCCACCTTAAAGAACGATAAATCACTCCGCACACCCGCATCCTCATCCCACAAAAACAACGGAATCGAAAGCGACTCTTGCGGCCACAACCCACGCCACTCTCCCTCCCGATGTGCACACGGGATCTGCTCCCCCAAGGCAGTCATCGCATAGTCCATGGTCGCACCATTCTCCAATTCCACCGTTTCCACCGACTCATACCCCGGCAATCGATTTTCATGAAAAAACAACGCACGCTCCACCCCCGCCTCCGCCGCAAAATAAGACTTCCCCGCTTCCACCACATTTCGCTCCACTCGAATCGAATCCACAATCAAACTGCTCACGCCCAACCCAAAAACCACCACAAAACTCATGAGCAGAATGGAAACGAGTAGCGCACTCCCCTCTTCATTCCGAACCGAATTGAACCAATGGGTTTTCATAAATTAAAAGGTCACGCCATAAACGCGCGAAGAAATAGTGGACTGCATCAAAACATTCACCACATCGGGTAAAAAGGTGGACGTACTGCGTGCCGCAATCACGACCTGCACACTCGGCTGATACTGCGCATCATCATCAAAATGGGTGTACGGACTCATGAGCGGCCAAATCGTAAAGGACACATCATCCATCTCCACTTTATCCATTTGAAACTCTTGAAAACCGGTGTAAAACCCTTCCGCAGGCTCCCAATCGATCGACCCATCAATATTCACCAAACGATCCAATTCAAGGATCAAAAATTTCCCCACATCCCCGGAATCGTCAAACTTATACACTGCACGATGCGAACCATCAGCCGCGATCAACGCTAACACATCACTCTTCCCATCCGATCCCAACGACGAGATGTTGCATTCGCCATATTGATACGTTCCATGATCATCAAAATCACCATCCAACATCTCCTCGTAACAGTCGTAATCGATCGTATACAGACGCACATCCTGCGTGATCCGATCCATCAAATAGCGCGACTCCGCATACACCTTCCTCACCTCACTCGCATGCCGCAAAGACCGCGTCACACTGATGTACACCGTCGCCACCACCCCAATGAAAATCGTGAACACCAACATACTTATGATCAGCTCCACCAGGGTAAACGCGTGACGATTCGAATTTTGCGGTCTAAGTTTTGACATAAAGTTTTGAATTTTGAGTTGCAGTTTTGAGATTTGACCTTTGAGTTTTGAACTAAATTGGCCCTTGTCGCCAATCGGACAATTCCGTACTCACCACCACACTTCGATCGATCTCATGCTCGGACCAATACACATATGCCGTAACCTGAAAAACACCCTCCTCCACGTCATCGTAATCGATGTGAAGGTAGCGATGATAAAAGAAAGGATTGCCCGCATAAGCACCCAAATCATGAAGGTAAAACACATCCCCCAGTACAGGATCCTCCGCGCGATACAGCATCGCATTCGAATCGATGTCGGCCGGCAGCACCGCACCCAAATATTCCAATTCCCACGGGGGCGTGGATCCATTTCCATTCGGAACGTACTCAATCGTGTAATATCCGTCCGAACTAAAATCGGTCCCCCAAGAAAAAGGGCTGTACGCACTGCCCCCACTGTTCCACGCGTGATTTTGGAGCCAATTGCTATCCCTCACATTCCGAATGCCCTCCAGTGCCTCTTGCCCCAAATAGTACGCGGTCAATTTATGGATGTTCGCTTCGTTCGCTCGGATCGACGTGATGGTCAAAATCGTAATCGAAAACATCACGATGCTGAGCACCGCGACCCCAATGACCACTTCCACTAATGTAAACGCCGATGAGGAGGGATGTTTCTTCATTAT
>CAZEDN010000039.1:0-7451 GCA_964510905.1 uncultured Candidatus Peribacteria bacterium | reverse complement strand
GAGCCATTCGTCAGCTCGATCCACAGGTCGCTGCTGACCGCGAGCTCGATCTTTTCTTCTACGCCATGGGCGAGAATAATTTGAAAAATTCGCCAAAAAACCAAGTCGAATTATTCGCAGCCACGAAACGATTAGGACTAAAAGCGAACAATAAATTTGAACAAAAAAACAATATCGAGGAGGTGGTAAAATTTTGTCACACCTGGACCGAAAAGCGACACGACTTGCCGTACGAGATCGATGGCATCGTCATCAAAGTAAATGACTTCGCAGCACGGCGAAAAATGGGATACACAGGGAAAGCCCCTCGCTATGCCATCGCCTATAAGTTTCCGGCCGAACAAGCCACCTCAAAGGTGCTGGACATCACCATTCAAGTGGGAAGAACCGGTGCCCTCACTCCTGTAGCTCATCTCGAGCCAACCCTTGTCGACGGGAGCACGGTATCACGCGCCACACTCCACAACGAGGATGAGATCAAGCGCAAAGATGTCCAGATCGGCGACACCGTGATCATTCAAAAGGCTGGAGACATCATCCCAGAGGTGGTGGAGGTGCTCAAGGATCTCCGCAGCGGCAATGAAAAGACGTTCACATTTCCCAAGGAATGTCCCATTTGCGGTGGCCCGGTCGAGCGCCCAGAAGGGGAGGCGGTCACCCGTTGTGTTAATCCAGAATGCTATGCCATTACACGGCGATCGCTCATGCATTTTGTATCCCGTGCCACCATGAACATCGATGGATTGGGGGATAAGATCATCGATCAGTTGCTTGGGGAAGGCCTCGTTTCCGATGTGGCCGATATTTTCACACTCACCACAAAAGACCTTTTGGACTTGGAATTATTTCAGGAGAAGCGCGCCGAAAATGTGATCACATCGATCGAGACGGCAAAGGAGGTTGAACTGCAGCGCCTTCTGTTCGCACTGGGAATTCGGCATGTGGGAGAACAGGCCAGTGAACTGGTCGCTCATCATCTTGAACAAAAAAATAGTTCAATGTGGCTAGAAGTGGGGGACATCGGGCCGGTTGGACAATCCATTTCCCAGGAGGAATGGGCCGAAATCGAAGGGATTGGAGGCATCGTCGCGCAATCGCTTCATGAATGGTTTCACAATCCAAAAAATCGTGAACTTCTCAAAAAACTTGAAATGAATGGTCTCAAACTCAAAGAACGCCCCGAAAGCCATGTTGAAAAAGTGTTTGCCGACAAGACATTTGTTCTCACCGGAACACTTTCCATTGCCCGAGAAGAGGCCAAAAAAATGATCAAAGAGCGAGGAGGGCACGTGAGTTCATCCATCAGCAAAAAGACCGACTACGTTCTTGCTGGAGACAATCCCGGTTCCAAGAGTGACAAGGCCGAAAAACTGGATGTCTCCGTTCTGGATGAAGAGACCTTCCGAAAAATGCTCTAAAGTGGTATAATAACTAGACGTAAAACAAAAACTGACTATGGATTTTGAGGCATACGAACCTTCCGTTGAGGAGGATCCACACAGCACGGAGGACACTCCTGATGAAGCCGATGCTCGCGCAAGGGCGGAACGCCTCGGTGAAGATTATTTAAACTGGGGAGAAGCGTACGAATTGGCTCTAGCTGGAGAGGAAAACATTAGTATCGACATCATCGAGCGCGATGGTGAAGAGGTGATTCGTCTTAAACCAGAATCCGGTTATGAATGGGTGAATGGAGGAGCCGGATCTCTCAATTATGCGGTTCAACTTAAGGGGGAAAAGCATCAAGAAAAACCGGTTGATGAGGCGCCTAAAGTGGAAGCTCCACCCGCTCCACCACCAGAGATTCCAGAGCCACCAAGACCGGTCGTTCCACCTGTGGAGGAAGAACTCCAAGACGAAGCGGAAGAACCTCGAGAAATGCCAAAAACGCGCAAAGAGCGCTTGGAGGCCATGGAAACGTCACTCGATCAGTACATGGGGCTGGAAATCAATATCGCCGAAGACCCACTAGAATTCAGCTACATCGATGAAAAAGGAAGAAAGGTACAGTGCCGTCTGAGCAGTGAAGCCCTAAGCATTGGAGGAAAATCACACGACTTAGAAGTCACACCGGATGGATTGACCCTCACCACGAAAGGAGGAAGGGACATTCGTTTTAGCGAGGGACGGGTCGAACGCGTCAAGCTCATAAGGCGACGAGGACGCGTGCAGTTTGTCCCGGTTGGCTTTCATCTGGAGGGAAAAATCGACACGCTCGCTCCGGACGCATTCGTCCGAGGCGCGATCAACAGTAAAGCCGCCGAGTTGAGAGCAAAGGGAATCCGAATCAGCTATCTAGGAGAAAAACGTGTCTCCATCGATGCGGACATTGGTTTTTGGGCGGTTCCGGCCAGCGCCTACTTGAGCGCCGACACCTTATTCAGCGTTGTTGAAAACGGAGGAGGATTGTTGGGAGAGGCCACATTCGACAATCAAGACCTCAGCAAAGACGACCCTGGAACCATTTTGAATGGAGGATTCAACTTCAACGTGGCCTAGCGTGGACAGGCCCTAAACTTGTTCAATCAACTTAAACGAGCCGGTGACGCAGACTGGACTGCGTTTACTCAACTTACACGCCTTTTGCCATGCAATGCGCACATTATTGGTGATGGCGCACGTGACGCCATAGCGACTCATCATATCCTTCATGCGCTTTTGCGCCTCGCGAGCGGGCAGACAACGCGGATGATCCACTTGAGTCAGCACCACCGCATCACCGTAACGCACCAAGTGGCGCATGAACCCATCGATGTCCTTATCTTTCAAGAAAGCCACAATGAACGTAATCGGTTCCGCTCCATAGATTTCTTCGAGGGTTTTGCGAAGTGCCTGGGCCGACTCCGGCGTATGTGCGCCATCTAAAATCACCTCACGCCCATCACGAATGCGATACTCCAAGCGCGCCGGAAGCGTTAAAAATTCCCATACATCCAACACCGGGTCCGACTCAAAATCGGGCAACAAATGATCCAACGCCGCCCAGGCAGTCATCGCATTTCGAACCTGATGTTCACCCAAAAGCGACAGCTTTACACGAGGAATGGTGCGCGTTGGCGTGGTCAGCCGAAACGCATATCCCTCCACTGAACGTTCCAAAATGGATGACTCATACTGACCGGCCACGGAAATGGGGGTCGATCTTTTTTGCATGCACACCGTTTTTGCAAAATCGGCAATCATTGGATCGCTCTGATGAGCAATCACCACAGCGGTTTCCTCACGCACGATGCCCAGCTTTTCATACGCAATCGACGTGGTGCTGTTCCCCAAAACACTGGAATGTTCCTTCTCAATAGGACAAATGATCGAGAGAATCGGACTCTCCACCACATTGGTCGCATCCAAGCGTCCTCCCAAGCCGGTTTCCATCACCGCAAAATCCACGTCCTCATCATGGAAGTGCTGCAGCGCCATCGCGGTCAAAACCTCAAAAGAAGTCACAAAATCACGCGGTCTGAGCGAATCTAAGGTCGGCCGATACCGCTCCATCAGTGTATCAAACGTTTTGGCCGTCATCGCCGCGCCATCCACAAAAATCGATTCAGTGGGTTCATGAAGGTAAGGAGACATGAAGGCCCCCACACGTTTTCCGAGCGCCTGCAAACCGGAGGCAATCAATGCTGCGGTCGAACCTTTCCCTTTGGACCCCGTAATATGAATGACCGGCAACCCTTTTTCCGGGTTTCCCACTTCATCCAAAAACCGCTGAAATCGCGCCAAATCAAAAAAATCATCCTCCAAACTGGACGGGGGCATACGATCAAAAGACGGGAGTCGGTGAAACAGCGCTGACGTCTGCAAATCGGCCATAATTATGATTAATCAACAACCTCTCCTCCAAAAATCTCTACCGCCTTATCCACCAACTCATCCATACTCATGAGCTCACCGGAAATCTTCACTTTGGTCCCAAAAACCTTTTCAAACGCCGTCTCGATCTCAGACTTATTGCCCGTGGCTTCAACTTTTTCTAGATGAAATTTTGACTGAAACTCCACATGAACGACGCCCTCCTCGATTCGATTCACGATGCCAGTCTTAAAGGATTGACGCACCGAAGGGGTGGCAATGCTTTCTAAAATGCGCGGAAAGTGCTCCTTAACGCTTTCCAAACTCAATTCAATGGGCGCGGATGTCGACTCTTCGGTCGTTGATTCCTCTGGAACCGGCTCTTCGGGGATAGCTTTGAGGCCTTCTTTTTCTTTAACCGGACCCTTGGGGGCTTTTTGCGCCTCTTCCTCTTTCTTACTGCTCAAAATTCCTCCAAACCAACTCGATTTTGCCTCTTCTTCAGGGCTCATGCATCCTTTGATCGCTGCCACCTCCAGCGGCAACTGAAGGATGAGGCTGTTTTTGAGAGATTGAGCAGCCTCTTGGAAAAGACCAATCCAACGGAGGTACTTCTGAGTCATCTCTTTTTTCCCAATGGAATCGAGCATTTTGAGGCGGAGATGATCGAGAAAATCACGATTGAATTGATAGAGATCATGTCCTTCACGATGCAGCTCTTGAATTTCTTTGAGTGCCGCTTTGACATCACTTTTTTCTAGAGCTTGATGCAGCTTCTCGACCGCCACATGTCCACTCACTCCCAAAACCTGCTTCACATTATCAAGGGTCAGTTTCCCATCACTAGAAATCTGCTCGAATGCCGTGATCGCATCGCGCATCCCTCCTTCGGCGGTACGCGCAATAAGGGCAAGCGCCTCTTCTTCAGTTTCGACCTGTTCATGCTTGGCGATGTATTTGAGTCGCTCAATGATCGTGTCGTCCCCAATACGATGAAAATCAAACCGCTGACAACGAGAAATGATCGTCTCTGGGACCTTATGGGCCTCGGTGGTCGCCAAAATGAAGTACGCGTGGTTTGGGGGTTCCTCCAATGTTTTGAGCAACGCATTGAAGGCGGGGGTGGTCAGCATGTGCACCTCATCGATGATGTACACCTTATGAGGAGCCTGATTGGGCGCAAATTTAATCTTTTCGCGCAGTTCCCGAATTTCGTCGATTCCACGGTTAGACGCCGCATCGATCTCAATGATATCGATGAGTCTCATTTCATTCATCAGCGTGCAGTATTCACACTTGTTGCAGGGCTCACCATCGGTCTTAGGGTTGATGCAGTTGATAGCCTTGGCTACCAGTCGAGCGGTTGTGGTTTTTCCCGTACCCCTCGGTCCACAAAACAAGTACGCATGCGAAAGATGCGCCGATTTGATCGCATTGAGCAATGTCGTCCGGATGTGATTTTGCCCCACAAGATTAGAAAAATCGGTGGGACGGTATTTGCGGTAAAGAGAAATGTCAGCCATGGGCGTGTCTTAAGGCGCGGGTCATGATAACACTTTTTGAATCATATCCTCCATGGTTTTTTCGAAATTCGACTGGGCGAACCGTTCTGCCTGTTGTCTAATCTGATGGGGATCGTGTTTGGATTCTCTCGCCAGCAAGCGCGCCAAACCGTTTTCCATGGATTCCACAGTGGCTTCCTCAAAAAATTCACCCGTAACGCCGGGAATCACACTTTCCTTAACGCCACCCTTTTTATAGGCCAACACCGGCTTCCCACACGCCATCGCTTCCACCGGAGTGATTCCAAAATCTTCTTCGCCGGGGAAGATGAGAGCGCGGCAATTTTGCATGTATTCACGGACCACCTCATCCGGCTTGAATCCAATGAAATCGATATGCGGACCTGCCATCTGCATAAGTCGCTTGCGGTCGCTGCCTTCCCCAATGATCACCAGTTTCTTACGAACTTTATTGAATAGATTCACCGCCAATTCGATGTTTTTATAAGGAGAGATCGTTGAAACGATGAGGAAATAGTTTTCATGCTCTGGGGTCACTTTGAATCGCTCCACATCCACCGGCGGATACACCACACTCGCATCTTGGCGATAATATTTTTGGATGCGGCGACGAACGTTTTCGGAATTGGCCAGGTAATGGTCGACACGATCGGCTGCGTAGTAGTCCCAGACACGGATTTTATTGAGCAAATGGCGGACAGCGGTCCGCTTAAGGAGCCCTGCACGCTGTTCGCGCATGTACTCGTGGGTCCAGTCCCATGCGTACCGCATGGGCGAGTGGCAATAACAAAGATGAGTGGTATCGGTATTGGTCACAATTCCATGCGCAAACGCGGTATTCGAGCTGATCACGAGATCGTAGCCGCTCAAATCCAACCCTTCAATCGCTTTGGGCATTTTAGGGAGGAGATAGCGGCGTCGATTGCGAATGAATTTAGGATACTTCTGTAAATCGGACGTTCGCACACGCGATTTGGGGAAAACATGCCCCACTTTCCCTTCATCATAAAGCAGCGTATAAATCGGTGCATTCGGGAACATATCGGCAAGCGCTTTGACCACGCGTTCCGCTCCGCCCAATTTCACCAACATGTCGTGAACAATCGCAACTTCCATGATTAAGACGTGAGAAGTTTCCAAGTCTGTCTCGCCGTTTGAGCCCAAGAATAACGGGAGACCGTTTGTGCCTTGGATGGTAGCGTTTTTTTAGTAGAGAGGGAAGAGAGACCCTCGGCAATTGAGTTCACGTCGTGAGGATCCACAAAAACATCGATCAAATCTTTAAAATCGGAAAGGGCCGGAATGTTGGACGCCAAAATGGGCTTTCCATAATGAGCCGCCTCTAAAATCGGGAACCCAAACCCCTCAGACAAGGAGGGTAGTGTGAAAATTCGACAATACTTCATGAGGACATGCTTTTCCGCTTCGGTGAGATAGCCCGGGAGGATGACGTGCATGGAGGCCTCCGGCTCAAGTGCCTTCAAAATCTGGCCAAATCCAACGCCACGACCACCTCCCAGAATCAGCCGCCACTTCGGGTGATTTTCTCGAAATGAACGAAACGCCTCGATCAACCGCGCCAAATTTTTCTTCGTCTCCAGTCGCCCCACAAAAAACGCAAAAGGATCACCTTTTTTAAGGTGAAAACGTTTCAAAATCTTTGTCTCCTCAGCGGGCGCGACTTTTATGTTATGGTGCCTGAATCCATGGGGAATCAAGACGATTTTTTGAGGGGCACAGCCATAATACTTCTGGAGATCCTGCTGCGTCGCCGTGCTCGGAACGATGATTTTCCACGCCTTTTTGACCGCGTACTTCGTGGTTCGATGAAGGTACCAGTATTGGAACAGTGAATAAGCCCGAGGAAACTCTCGAAACGCGACATCATGGATCGCGATGATCGATTTTTTTGGATGATTTCGTGGGAGAACATGAGAGGGCACCAGTAGAGCATCCGGCGGATCGTTCTTCATTTCGCGCGAAAGATGCCACTGGGTCCAAAGACGGTGATAGGGGAGTATGCGCTGAAATTTCCTAGGAATCCCCTTGAGTTTTTTCTTCGTATAAAGGCGCAATTGGTGTGATTTCTGTTTTTTGGAAAGCGCCAGCAGTCCATCGATGATTTCATCCGAATAC
>CAZEDN010000038.1:4161-7476 GCA_964510905.1 uncultured Candidatus Peribacteria bacterium | reverse complement strand
GTGGTTAGGACACCGGGTTTTCATCCCGGCAACGGGGGTTCGATTCCCCCTGGCGCTACCACAGTCACAGGAAGGGCCCCGCCTTGGCGGGGACCGATCATGTGACCTCAAAGCGAGCTGAAGCGAGCCGCTTTGTAGAATGCTGGTTATGTAACTGTAAAGTTTGTTCCGCGCTTAGCGGGTGTAAAGGGGTTTACTTTTTCTTCTTTTTGAGGTATAATTTCCAGATAAACTTTAAAACCAAAACAAAATGTATTCCTTTCTCAAGGATAAACTTGTTCCCCGCATGGGGCTTGGCCTAGTTATTTTGACACTGTCTTTATTGCTGGGCGCCTCTTCGGCTTTGGCCGCTACCTATACGGTGGGTGACTATACCGACTCTGCTGATGATGGTGAGTGTGTGTCGGATACGACTTTCCGAGATGCCCTTGGGTGTGCCGCTTTGAATGCGGGACCGGACACCATCGATTTTAGTGGCTCCGGAACGGTTACTTTTACTGCGGGCGGTCCTAATATTAGTGACACGGGAGGTCTTATTATTGATGGGGGAGGAGATGTGACGCTTGATGGAGATGGTGAAACGTATGCAGGACTCAATCTTTCAGGAGATGGAATTACGATTAAAAGTTTTACGTTCAACAATTTTAATGAAGCAGATATTTATGTGACGGGTGACAACATTACGATTGGTGGCTCGAATGTAGCGGATCGAAACTATATTCTTGGTGATGGCAGTGGAGGAAATGGGATCCTTTTTGACTATTCAACGCCTTCAGGCATAACGATTCAAAACAACTATATTGGCGTTCAATCCGATGGAACAACGCAGGCTGCGAATCAGAGCGGAATTTATTTTAAAGGATCGGACACATCAAGTGTTACGATCGAAGATAACGTGATCGTGAGTAAAAACTACTGTGCGATTGTTTGGCAAGCGGATGGGAATGACACGGGAGATATTACGATTGTGGGAAATAAAATTGGGACCAATGCTGCTGGGACAGCAGATCTTACTAATGGGAGCGGGATTTGTGATTATGCTGCGGTTGGAGGTCCCTCAGAAACCTACACAGGGAGTTTTACGATTGGAGGAAATACAACGCTTGATGCCACGGTTCAAAATATTATCTCAGGGAATGGGTCTGGCGTGATCCTTAAGGGAGACTACACGGGTGGATTTTTGGTTCAAGGTAACTATATTGGGACCAATACCGCAGGAACCGGAGCAATTGCTAACTACCATGGTGTTGAATTGCAAAACTCCACTTGTAGTGGGGGGTCGGGTTGTTTGTTTGGTGGAGATGTCGCTGGGAAAAGAAATGTGATTTCAGGGAATACCGCCAATGGAATTTATGTTTATGGTGATTCTTCGGGATGGCAATTTCAAAACAACTATATTGGTATGGATAATACTGGGGCGACCGCGCTCCTCAATGGAGAAGACGGGATCAATATCGCAGGTTCAGCAAATAACCTCACGATTGGAGAAACCGGGGCAACGGTTTCAACTTATAACGTGATTTCTGGTAATGGAGGGGATGGAATTGAATTTAACGGACTAGCCGATGGGGGGACGACCATCACGGTCAATGGAAACTACATTGGATTGAATGCGGCAGGAGATGCGGCCGATTCTAATGGTGGGAGTTATATCAATATCAACGCAGGAGCTCCAAATATAACGATGGGTCATGTTGATGCGACCGCTCCGACAAATGTGATTGCGGTGGCAGGAACGGATAATCGAGGTATTTTTGTGAGTGGGACCACGGCCGGGACCGTCAATATTTATAGTAGTATTGTTGGTTTAGTGGCGGATCAGAGCGGAGCTGCGGATCCTGATGGAGGTACGGCTGGCGCTGGGATTGAAGTGGATTCAACTTCGGGGACAGCAGTGGTCAATATTGGAAATACCCGAACCGCTGGGTTCAATGTGATTGGAGGTGGAGATGATTATGGAATTAAGGTGGGCTCCAATAATACTGGTGGTGACATCACCATTAAGGGTAACTTCATTGGACTCTCGAGTGATGAGGCCACGGTGGTGGCGAATACAAATGGTGGTATTCAAGATTATAAGGGGGCCATTATTGGCGGAACGAGTACAGGGGAAGGAAACGTGATTGGAAACGGAACAGGTGTTGATATCAATAGTGCGGCTTCTGGGACTACTTTTTATGGAAACTACATTGGAATGACCACGGCCGGTGCAGCCATTGCGAGTCATGCTAATGGGATTACTGATAGTGGGTCCAGTACTTTAGTGATTGGGGATACGGCCACTGGAGGGCGAAACTATATTGGAGGTCAGACGGATACAGCAATCAAGCTTAATGGAACGAATGGAGCAACCTTGTATAACAATTATGTTGGAGTTAACCCTAGTGGCACTGGAGTGACCACGAATGATGGAATTAATATTTTAGGGACCGCAACTAATATTGTTATTGGAGGCTCTGGCGATTCACAGGGAAACGTGATCAGTAATATGACGAATGAAGGAATTGTTGTGAATTCCTCACATGCGACCAATAGTGGGGTGGTGATTATGGCGAATTATATTGGAACCAATGCAGACGGAAGTGCTGCTCTTGGAAATGGTTCTCATGGAATTGATGTCCAGCAAGGAATCAACATTTTTGTTGGAGTGAATGGGGCTGGGGATACCCACGCGGGTAACATCATTTCTGGAAATACCGGTAATGGAGTTTATGTTTCGGCGTCTCAAGGAGACGTGACTATGGTTAAAATCGAGGCCAACTATATTGGGACGAATGCGGATGCGGACGCAAAAATTGCTAATACAACCCATGGAATTCAAGTCGATAGTGCTTCTACGCCAACGCAAGTGACGATTGGCGGGGCGGATGCGAATTCTCGTAATATCATTTCTGGTAATGGTGGCTCAGGTATTCGTCTTGAGAATGGAGATAGCGTTACAATTACGGGTAACTACATTGGAACCGGTGCCACCACCACGGTTAATCTAGGGAATACATCCTCAGGTATTCATATGTTGAGTGGGGCCAGTAGTAATACGATTGGATTTGCTTATGGAGATACGATCGATTCTACTAAGGCCAATGTGATTGATTTTAATGCTTCGGGAGTGTTGATCGATGGAGCTACGAGTGTTACAAACACCGTACGTGGTAATTTGATTGGTTCTGGAGGTGATCAGGTTGAACGAGTTGGTCTTACTAATTCGTCAAATGGAGGGCTTGATATCACGGAGACTTCCTTTACGACTTCTAATACGAGTCGGGCCGGTGGAACGACTGATCTTGCGGCGGGAGCGAAAGTAGATATTTATAG
>CAZEDN010000038.1:0-4151 GCA_964510905.1 uncultured Candidatus Peribacteria bacterium | reverse complement strand
AGTGCTTCTACTGGAGCCGTGGTTTATGAAGGAACCGTGACGATTGCGGATGGAGCCTTTCAATTAGATCAAGACTTCACGGCAGTTGCCGATGATGCTTACTTTGCAGTGGTTACGGAATCAGACGGCGACTCTAGTGGTTCTACTCCTGATAGTACGGTGGCCGCGGATTCAACCGCGCCGTCAACACCGACATCAACCGGTCAGACCACGCCTGTAGCTGCTACCACGGCCCAAACTTTGACCATTACTAAGGATGCTTATTCTTCTTTGATTCGAACGGATACTGATCCTGATACAACTATTTCAACCGTTGATACGGATACGAGCGAAAGTTTTAGTACGGGAACGTTATCGGAAGGAACCAATACCTTTACCTTTGTTTCAAAAGACTATTCGGATGTTACGTCGGAGACTTTAACAGTATCCATTGTTGTGGACACCACCGCTCCTGATGCGCCAACCGTAACATCGGCGACTACTACGACGAGTGCTTCGTTCACCATTACGGGGACGAAAGAGGCGGGAGCTCTTATTAAGTCGAGCGGAACCACGGTGGTGTCGGCTGGCGTAGATACGACCTGGAGCTTAGGGGTTACGTTGAGTTTAGGCGCGAATGTCTATTCATTCACCCAAGAGGATGCGGCAGGAAATGCATCCTCTGCCGCTGCTTACACGGTGACGTATTCGAATCCTGCCCCGGATGCACCGACCATCACTTCTGCGACTTCAACCACGACCATCCCGTTCACGATTACGGGGACGAAAGAGGCGAATGCGAGTATCAACACGAGTGGTACGCAGGTTGTGGCAGCCACCGCGGCGGCCACGTGGAGTTATGAGGTGGCCAGTTTGGTATCGGGTGACACCACGTTCTCATTCACTCAAGTGGATGCGGACAGCAATGAGTCTTCTGCCACGCTTTATACCATCACGTATACTCCCGCTTCGGTGGTCTCTTATGGAGGCGGAGGAGGTGGAGGTGGAGGAGGAGGTGGTTCGAGCTCTAGTTCTGATAGTTCAACATCCACGTCGGATTCAACCGATTCCAGTACTTCTACGGACATCAGTGATTCAACGGATGGTGATGATGCGAGTGATTCGTCTGATGCGACCGACCCGGTCGATATTACTGTCGATGATGCTACATCTAGTGTGGACGCGGTGGTGAATGGAGATTCCTCTGATGATGCGACAAGTGATGCGACCTCGACCGATTCTGGTGATGCCGCGGCCGATGAAAGTACAGAAGTTGATACTTCAGAAGTGGTGGATGAAGTCATAGATCTTTATCCTGTTGCTGGTGAAGAAGAAGAGGAGGAAGATACGGCGGAAGATGAAGAAGACGTTTCTGAGGAAGATGAAGAAATTGTTTCCGATGAGGAAAGTGAGGAGGAAGAAGTGATTGAAATCGTACTTGAAGAGGTGGAGCGAGCGGACTTACTTTCCAGTGAGGAGGCCGAGGATCTCTATGAAAATGAGGATGACGACAATGTGGCCGATGAATGGGAAGATTATTACTTTGGATCGAATGAAGCGGTGGATGAAACGGCCGATACGGATGGTGATGGATTGACCAATTTGGAAGAGTTTGAACAGAATACTGATCCGACTAGTGCGGACAGTGACAGCGATGGACTTTCCGATGCGGTGGATCAGGTTCCTAATGATTGGGATGCGGATAGTGATGGTATTTCAGATTCGGTAGAAGTTTCTCTGGGGACCGATCCCGTTAATGCCGATAGTGATGGAGATGGAGTGGAGGATGGAGCGGAATATTACTCCGGAAGTGATGCGACCAGTGCAGAAAGTGTTCCTGTTGATGCGGACGAAGATGGCGCTCCGGACGTGTGGGAAGTGGCGCAACAAGTAACCGAGGTGAGCTATGGTGAGCCGGCCATCGTTGAAGATCGTACGGTTCGTCTGACTTTTTCGATGATCGATAGCGACGGAGACGGATTGACCGATTTGCAAGAGCTCAATAATGGAACCGATCCTCTCAACCCGGATACGGATGGCGATGGAGCTACAGATGGTGTGGAGGTTCTCGATTATCAGACTAATCCTATAGAGGATACGCCTACAGAGCAGTTCTATGTCCCTCGAATTTCGAATATTGAGCCGGAAGTGATCACAACCTTTGTGGATCGACAACCGATTTTGCGTGGGGTTTCACGACCTCATTCGACGGTGACGTTGTATGTGATTCCACGACAATGGTTGGTGCCAAAACGTGCCAGTTTAGCGCTTTCCGACATGTTGTACGCGAGTTTATTTGGAAGCGATGATGAGGTGATGACGTATGAAGTGGAAACGGATGCTGGAGGAAAATTCCTTTCACGACCTAAACTGAACGATGGCGATTACATGGCGATCGTTCGATCTGAAGATGGTTTGGAATCGGCGGTGTATAAGTTTGAGGTGAATTCGGGTGCGGCTGGTGACTGGGTGACTCCAGAACAGTTGGCTCAAGAACCGATCGATATCGATCATCTTCGGTTGATTACAATCGATGACAAACGTCCTTATCTCTATGGAAAGGCGCAGGCCGGTTATGAAGTGGTGACCTCGTGGGCTAGTGAGATGCACACCTCTTCGCTCCTTGTCGATACAGAAGAAGGAGAGTTTGTGACGTTGGCTCCGGCTGAGTTGGAAGAAGGTGATCATGATCTCTATGTCTATGCGGTTGATCCTGCTCAAAACACACAGTCTTCGATCATCGACATCGATTTCCAGGTGCTGACCGGGGATCTTTATCAGGCGGCGCAGGAAGATTCTGGTTCGCGTATGAGGATTTTCCTTTTCGGATTTGCTGGATTGTTCTTGGTTGCGCTTTTCTGGTTTATTTCACGCGCTCGTCGACAGCAATTTGAGGGATAGGAGGATTTGGGGACCTAGGGTACAATGGGTCCACCATTCTTAACCTCCTACCTTATGAATGCTTGGAAAACGTTTCGACGCTCGGTTTGGTTTAAGCGAGCGATTTATCTATTGGTGATCGTTGTGGTTTTTGTGGCAGGAATGCGTGTTTCGGGGCCTCGGTATGGATATGGGGTCATGGAGTCTGCGATACAAGATTTTGCGTATTCGGTGACGGGGAGTGATCGGGGAGGCATGAAATCGGTGAGTTATGATGAGGGATATTATGAGTATGAATATGAAGAAGCGTTGACCGCGGTGCCTGCGTCGGCTGGTGAAGTTTATGACTTGGATACGGAATCACGGATCATTAAGACCGGTTCATTGACCATGGATGTTAAGGATACTCCGGAAACCATGGGGGCGATCAACTCGATTGCCGATGCGCATGGTGGATTTGTTCAGTATTCTAATACGTGGCTCCAATCGGATGAAACCATGGCAGGATCGGTGACGTTACGTGTGGCGGTGGAGCAGTTTGATGCGGCCATGGAGAATTTAAAGGCGTTGGCGACCGTGGTCAGTAGTGAGTCGGTTTCTGGGGAAGATGTGACGGCAGAGTATGTTGATCTGCAGGCGCGACTCAGTAATTATGAGGCGGAAGAAGCGCAATATTTGGAGATTCTTGAATCGGCAACGACGGTGGAAGAGATGTTGATGGTGAGCGATTATTTGGCAAGTGTTCGTGAAAGTATTGAGGTGATTCAAGGTCAGCTCAAGTATTATGAGGATCGCACCGATTACTCGACGATCAACATTTATGTTTATGAGGAAGCATCCATCGTGGCACCAACTCGTGATTGGCAGCCGTTGGTGGAGATCAAAAAGGCTTTCAACAAATTGGTCGTGATCGCTCAGGGATCGGTGAACTTTGTGATTTGGGCGGTGGTTCTTGGTGTTCCGGCGGTGATTGTTGTTGGGGTCGTTCGAAGGGTGTGGCGATTGTTTAGGAGGAAGAAATAGGAGATTTTTAAAGCCCCCGCCTTAAGGCGGGGGCTTTTTTGAAAACTTGACGGTGTGAGTTGACACTAATCGTGTTGCCATGCTTTGCTCCATCCTCTTACGGTTTGAGCGTTGCTCGCCTGTGGTCGGAGTCCAATCCTGTGGATGCATGCGAGGCAGTACGATTTAGTTGTCGTTGCATGGTGGGCCCAACTTTTGTATGTATATTTGTTCTAATTGTTTTCTCTCCTGTTCCGTTGACTTAGGTGTCTTAAGGAGTCCAACGATTA
>CAZEDN010000037.1:0-7480 GCA_964510905.1 uncultured Candidatus Peribacteria bacterium | reverse complement strand
CAGCCACCGCCGCATCAATCGAAGGCTGCAACCCCGAAATATTTTTACCAGTCAAATCCTCGCTAAACGTCAACATCCCACAAAAAACACGATCCGAGTGCCATTCTTCGTCCCCCAAAAACGCCGTCCTTCCTGCATCAGTCTTAAATTTAAATCCACGAGTGGTCTGAATATGTTCCAGCGCCCGACAAACACGGTCTGTAAGTGGCCTACTATTTTGTTCTTCCGCGGTCGCTCGCTGCACCGCCAAACGAACGTCCAAACGACGTTGGCCTTGAACAACCCTAACCTCATCTGATTCAAAAGTAGCCCCTGGCGTCCATTGTTGATGCAGGGAGCGCTGCTCAGCACGTTGTGCTTGGGTGCGCTCAACAGGATCTGTAGGGATAGGGGCAGATTTACCTAAAGTCATATTCATAAGATTAAATAACAAAACAGGGGGTCATCATAGACCCCTTTCTTCGAAGATGTCAATATTCAATCTTTCTCCCAACTTTGTCCCGATGGTACTTCCCGAACTCAACCTGTTCACGAGCCAATTTATGATCCATGACCGGCCCTTTCATACAAGTCGGCATGCCGGTCTCATCGATCACGCACTGCCCACACACCCCAAATCCACACTTCATGTACCGTTCCACACTCACCTGGCAAGGAACGTCTTTCTCCAATGCTAAGTCAGAAACCGCAATCATCATCAACTCCGGTCCCACCGTCAACATTCGATCTATTTTCACCCCATCATCCAACAATTCCTTCAATAACGACGCGTTATACCCTTTAAACCCTTCACTCCCATCATCGGTCGCCACATGAACCGTCGTGTTTTTCAACGTTGCCGCCCGTTCTGTGAACATCAAATACTCCTTAGATCGCGCGCCCACCACAAACTCCACCGTACAACCATGTTTCACCGCTTCATGTGCCAAAAAATACAACGGCGCCGCACCATAACCTCCTCCCACCACTGCCAAATGTTCGCCATCCTCATACTCAAACGGTTTTCCGTACGCTCCACGAACGCCAACTTTATCACCTTTTTTCATCTTATGAAGCACCTCAGTCACCGGTCCCACTGAAGCAATAGACAATTGCAACTCTTTCCCATCATCAAACGCCACCGAAAACGGCTTTTCATCCATCCGTGGAATCCACAACATCACAAACTGACCCGGCTGAGCACCCAATGAAATATCCAACGTAAACGTTTTCACAAACGGATTTTCATCCTTGATATCAAGGATTTTTACAGTCTGCGGAATGTCGGTTTTAAAGTTTTTCATGATTGAAGTTAAAGCTGATGGGTGCGGCCTACAATCTCTGAAATATCAGCCACATCATTTGATTCGCACCATTCGCGTATCTCATCCGCCACCTTTCCAAACACCTCCTGCCCACGATAATACACCGCGGTCCCCATCCCTATCAAAGTCGCGCCAGCCATCATCAACTCAATCGCATCGCGGCCCGTCAACACGCCTCCCGTTCCAATGATCGGGATCTTCACAGCTTCATACAGATCGAAAATTCCCTTAACCACCAACGGCTTCGTCCCAGGCCCAGAAACACCTCCCACCTTGTTCGCCAAAATCGGTTGCGCCGTATCGATGTCGATGCACATCCCCGGCCCAAAAGTGTTAAACGCAGTCAATCCATCCGCCCCCGCATCTTCCACCGCCTTCGCAATTTCTCCCAAATTTCCCACATTCGGCGACAACTTTACCACAATCGGAATTTCACCATTCGTGCGCTCCTTAACATGCTTGGTCACCGCTGCGGCCTGGTCACGATCACACGCAAACGGTTTCCCCAATTCATCTTCAACATTCGGACAAGAAATATTTACTTCAATAATGTGCGGCTTCAATTCAGCAACTTTCTCCGCAGTCGCCCCAAAATCGTCCACCTTCCCCGCCACCACATTCGCAATAAGCGGCACCTTCACATCACTCGACTCGTACCACTTCATATAAGTTTCAATCTCCTCACAAGCCTTATCCAATCCCGCATCCGGCAACCCCACCGCATTGATGAAAAAATGTTCATTCCCCATCATCGTCGGATTGGGATGACCATGATGTTCCTCCAACCAAATCGATTTGACCGTCACTCCTCCAGCACCATTCTGCGCCACATGTTTCAAAGAATTCCCCGTCACTCCTAAAATCCCGGACGCCAACACCGTTGGGTTTGGAAAGTCTACGTCGGTAAAGGTTATGGAGAGGTCCATGAAAGCGCTTAGTTCGGCGGCATTATAACACTAGGCAGCAGAATCGTCATCACCGGACTGATCTATCCATCCCATAAAAGAACCCACGCTTCGTGCAGAAGGATCTCCTTGCCCCAAATAGTCCAATTCATCCCAGTCATCCTCATCAAGTTCCATATCCGCGAAAGGATCCGGTTCGACCTCCACCGGGCAACGAACCTGTGCATCGTGCAAACTCAAATCAATGACATGCGCTTTCAGCGTTGCCATATTCATGAATTCCGGTCCACTCAAGCAATCGCGCGCACCTTCTATCACCGCAGCACACCATCCGCTAAAAAACTGGGAATCCTCTGTTCCTGAATACGGACCGACAAGATAAGGCCGCACCCAAGACCACAATCGCTCCCTCGCCTCTTCTAAAGAGGGATTTTCCGTATGCCTTAAAAAAAGAAACATTCGCTTCAATGCACACTCTTGGGTCCACCAACGATTTTTCCGCATCGAATGCTCCACATCCACAAAATTCGGCAACACGCCTAAATCTTCAAACCTTTCTCTAAAACGATCTTTTAAGCGCTCCAATCGCTCCAACTCCTCAGCATCCACATACGCAAATCCTCCCGTAGGCTCCACGCGTGCATAAACACGTCGCCGTAACGTCCAGGCCCCTTTCGTTCCAAAATGAGGAGCATACGCCGGCCATAAAATGCGCTCCAAATCAGGGGGGACTTCGTCTGCCGACGGCTTCGACTCCGGAGGCCCAGGCGGTTCCTCTCCCGGAGGTCTCACGATATGCATATTAAGGGGTCAGTTCTCGGCCCTTATGAGTACCAAAAACCTGACCATCACGCAAGGTCACTTCTCCATTCACAATCGTCATGATCGGCCACCCCTTCAACGATCTCCCATCAAAAGGGCTCCATCCGCACTTGGTGTATTGAGCGCCTACTCCACCATTTTCCACCATCTGATCAAGATCCATGTCCACCACGGTCCAACAATCTTTCAAATTCAACCCAAACACCCGCTTCGGCTCATCATGCGTCACACGCACCACATCTTCCAACGTCAGAACACCATGATTCACCGCATCTAACAAAAGAGGTAACATCGTCTCCACCCCCGGAACGCCCGCCGGCGCCTTCGCATAGCCTTGCTCCTTTTCATCGCGAGTGTGCGGTGCATGGTCGGTGGCCACCATATTCACCAAACCGCTTTGAATGCCCGCCATCAACGCGGCACAGCTCTCCTCTGCTCGTAAAGGTGGATTCATTTTCGCAAAATTACCTTGCCGCTCCAACTCACTTTCATCCAAAAATAAATGATGCGGAGTCACCTCACACGTGATGCGATCCGACTTGAACTCCTCAAATTCTCGAAGCCCGCGCGCCGTACTCAAATGACAGATATGCAACCGTGTTCCATGTTTTTTGGCCAAATGAAGCGCCATTTTAACCGAACGATACTCCACTTCTTCGTCGCGAATTTTAGGATGCACCGTCGGATCATCCTGTCCTTCAAATTGCGTTGCATGCTCTCGGATCAATGCCTCATCTTCCGCATGCACACAAAGCAACCGATCCGCAGCAGCCATTTTCTCAAAAATAATCTCCAAATTTTCCTTATCATCCACCAATAAGTCTCCGGTTGAACTCCCCACATACAACTTCAACGCAATCGCATCCGACGTCAAAAATTCATCCATATTGTCCGCAGTCGCTCCCATAAAAAGCCCATAATTCACCGCCGCCTTATCCTTAATGAGCGCCCGCTTCGCCGCCAACGTTTCGCGTGAAGTCACCGCCGGACTGTTGTTCGGCATGTCCAAAACCATGGTCACTCCACCAGCCGCTGCCGCCATCGTCCCACTCTCAAAATCCTCCTTTTGCTCCCCTCCCGGCTCACGAAAATGCACATGCACATCCACCACCCCCGGCAAAATAAACTTTTCCGAACAGTCGATCGTTTCCGTCGGCTCTCCTTCTCCCACCAAAACATCCTCCTGACGCTTACCGTCAGCGGTTACGACCATCCCGTGTTTAAGAAGAAGTGCACTCACACCCTTATTCTATCACAATACTCAATACTTCCTTCTACATACTCCATACTAACCTGCTTTCCCCAGAACCAACGCCAGCAAAGCCATCCTAACCGCCACCCCGTTCGTCACCTGTTCAAAATACTTGGCGCGCACATCCTCATCCACCTCCACCTTCAATTGGTCATCCACGCGTGGCAACGGATCGATCACAATCATGTCCTTTTTTGCTCGACTCAACAATTCCCCCGAAATCGAATAGATTCCATGAAATTTTTCATACTCCTCCGACGATTCAAACCGTTCCTCCTGAATCCGCGTATTGGAAAGCACATCCACCTCTCCAATCACCGCCTCCAGATCATCCGTCTCTTCAACGTCATGCCCTGCTTCCTTCAATTCCTCGAGTAAATCGCGCGGAATTTCCAATCCTTTCGGCGAAACAAACACAAACCGCGATTTCCCAAAATGCTTCAATAAATGGCATTCCGAATGAGCCACACGACTGAACTTCATGTCTCCGACCATCCCCAACGTGAGCCCATCCAGCCGCCCAAACTGCTTATAAATCGTATAAATGTCGAGGAGACCTTGTGTCGGATGCGCCGCCGGCCCATCGCCCGCATTGATCACCGGTACGGTCGACCCTTTCGCCAACTCGGCCACCGTCCCTGCTTCCGGATGCCGCATGGCAATCACATCCGCATACGCACTCACCACTTTCCCAGTATCGTACAATGTTTCTCGTTTTTTGATCGAAGAACTTTGAAACATCGTGTAATTGGAGATGAATCCACCCCCCAAACGCTGAATCGCCGCCTCAAAACTCAAACGTGTCCGCGTCGACGGCTCAAAAAACAGTGTCGCCAAAATCTTCCCCTTCAATAAATCGGATGATTTCTCCTTTCGCGCATACGGCTCCATCTCTGCCGCCACCTCCAAAATCCGCTCAATCCCTTCTTTCGAAAGGTCCTTTGCGGATAGAATGTGTTGCCCGGTGAAATCCATGGTGCATTAAGTGTAAGGGGTTTTCAGGGAAGGATCAATGGGTTCATAAAAAATTCATGCTTTTTTAATAAAGGTTTAATCCCGGTGTTATTTTTTCGTCATCTCAATTTGGTATAGCAGAAACGTGCTGATATGGCGGAGCCGGGGTGGATCCCACTGCCGGGGTCGACACCCGAGCAGTCAGGGTTCAATTCCCTGCGGCTCCACCATCATCAGCACAAAGGGCCCCCGATGAAACGGGGGCCCTTTTTAGGGTGTTACTGCCAGGGTCGACAAAACTAATTATAGCAAAAACATGCCTTGAACTCAATCAGCCACCCTACCCAAAATACTCCACCGCGTTCTTGAACAACTTCATTCCCTGCCCTTCTTCTGGCAACGCAATACCTTCTCGATCAGCCTTTTCGCGAATCAACGTCCAGTCATCTTGATTGTAAAAATTCCAGTTGCGCTCTGAGTGAGGCATGACCGCCAAAATTCGACCCGTAGGATCACAAACTGCCGCAATATCGTCCACTGCACCATTTGGATTGTACGGAAATTCACCGCCCGCCAACGATCCATCTTCCTTCACATATCGAAACGCCACTTGGTCGCCATCTTTTAACTTACTCAAAACGTCATCACTCATATAAAAATGCCCTTCACCAGAAGAAATCGGACAACGCAATGCATCAACTCCTCGTGTCCAAATCGACTTCTCACTCATCGCCTTAATCGTAATCCAACGACATTCATAACGAGCCGATGAATTCCATTGAAGTGCAATTTCACGCTTGCCATACTCCCCATCAAACCCAGGAATCAATCCCAAATCCGTAACAATCTGACATCCATTACAAATTCCCAAAACCAATTTATCTTCCTGTACAAATCGCAACAAATCATCCCCCAAATTATTGCTCACCTTATTAGCATATGCATTTCCAGCCCCAGTATCATCCCCATACGAAAATCCTCCAGGAAAAACCATAATCTGATATTCCTCCATCTTGGATGGTGCCTCAATCAAATCATTGATGTGAATGATATCAGCGCTAGCTCCAGCTTTTTCAAAAACAAACTTCGTCTCCTCTTCGCAGTTAATTCCGTAGCCGGCCATGATGATAGCTTTGGGTTTCATTAGAATCCTTTAAACGTTAAACGATAATTTTGATCTAAAATTGGGACATCTGTGTTAATGATGGTTTCACCAGATGAGTTTTTAAGCGTGAAGGTTGAATCATCACGAACTTCACCAATTTGAGATAATGGAAGCTCCTCGAATGTTTTTTCAAATTCTTCTTTTTTGGAAGGGTTCACTGTGAAAATAAGTCGAGTTTGGGATTCAGAAAAGAGCTCGTAATCCGGTCGCAAATCAGTCATAAGTTGAACATCTAAACCAAGCTGCCCAGCAATCGACATCCGCGCCAGAGAAACGCCAATACCTCCCCAAGACACACTTTCACAGGAGGCCACCAATCCATCTTCGATCGCTTTTTGCACCGCGCGATACGTTTGAATCGCTCGTTCTACATCCACATGTGGGATAGAATTTCCCAAAAATCCAAGCTGATCAAAGTACTCACTCGCACCCAATTCTTCCTTCGTCTCCCCAACCAAATAAATCAAATCCCCAGCGAATTTAGGGTCCAACGTTACGCACTTCCGATAGTCTTCCATCACACCAATCGACGAAATAAGCAATGTGGGCGGAACCGATAATTTAACTTTCTCACCATCTTCCGTGAAACCACTGAAATCATTAAACATACTGTCCTTCCCAGATATAAACGGGGTCCCGAACTCAGTAGCATACTCATAACAAGCTCTGGCAGCTTCCTTTAATTGGCCGAGACGTTCTGGGTCATTCGAGCTACACCAACAAAAATTATCAAGTAGGGCGAGATGATCAAGGTCTCCACCCACAGAAATTGCATTCCGAATCGCCGTATCGATCGAACAAGAAGCCATGTGATAAGTGTCGATATCGCTATAACGCGGATTAAGAGCCTGTGACAAAACCACGCCTTTTTGAGAATCCAAAACCGGAGCCATCACTGCCGTCCGATTATTCACCTGACCTTTGCCAGCTAAGGGACCAATAATGGTCTGGGCTTGTACAACGTAATCATACTGATAAGAAATAAAGTCAAAACTAGCAGTATTGAGACGCGAAATCATTTTATGGAGCGTTTCGGTGAGGTCATCAGGGCACGGAGCGTCCGGTTCGTCATTTTGAG
>CAZEDN010000036.1:3195-7530 GCA_964510905.1 uncultured Candidatus Peribacteria bacterium | reverse complement strand
AACCAACATCAACGATGACGTCACAGAGCAGACCCCGATTTGGGATGCCTGGGCCGCAGAAGATGGAGAACTTGGCCCGATTTACGGATACCAATGGCGCAAATGGGACAAATTCACCAAAAACGAAGAAACCGGACAGTACGAAAAATCACACGTCGACCAAATCGCGGAAGCGATCGACATGATCAAGAACAATCCCGACTCCCGTCGCATCCTCGTGAACGCTTGGAACGTCGGTGATGTGCCGCGCATGGCACTCCCTCCTTGTCACTTACTATTCCAGTTTTACGTGGTCAACGGGCGGCTCGACTGTCAATTGTACCAGCGCAGTGCGGATGTCGCACTCGGCGTGCCGTTCAACATTGCGAGCTATGCCACGCTCATGCACATGATGGCGCAGGAATGTGATCTCGAACCGGGCATCTTTACACACACCACCGGCGACACGCACATCTATCTCAATCATGTTAAGGGATTAAAGGAACAAATTAAACGTACTCCAAAACCCCTCCCCAAATTAAGGATGGCCAAAAAACCATTCGGGGACCTCACGTTCGAAGATTTCGAAATCGAAAACTACGAACACGACAAATTCATTAAATTCCCCATTGCAGTATGAAGTTTTATGTAATCGTCGCGTCTGACGAAAACCGAGGCATCGGCATCGAAGGCAAGCTCCCGTGGCGCCTTCCCTCTGACCTCAAAGAGTTTAAAAAAATCACCACCACAACCAAAAATCCCCATAAGCAAAACGCGCTAATCATGGGACGAAAAACGTGGGAATCCATCCCGAAAAAATTTCGACCTCTTCCCGGTCGCTTCAACATCGTCCTCACAAGAAACGCAGATTATATGGTGGAGGAGGGGATTGAATTGGTGGACTCATTTGAAGAGGCACTCCACCTTGCCGACGATCCACTTATCGAGAAAGCTTTTGTGATCGGAGGAGCACATGTATTTGAGCGAGCGCTAATCGATCCAGACTGTGGAGGCATTTATCTAACAGAAATTTTATCCACTTTCCGTTGTGACACATTCTTGTCAGCAATCGATAGTCACAAATTCAAACGAGTAAAGGAAGGTGAAATACTGGAAGAAAATGACATCAAATATCGCTTCGTAGAGTACGAAGCCACCTAATTCTCCATCCATGAAACCTCTCACTATTTATACCGACGGCAGCTGCTTGGGAAATCCTGGGCCTGGAGGCTGGGGTGTGATCATTCAAGACGACGGGGCTGAGGTGATTCTTTCTGGGAACGAAACCAATACCACAAACAATCGTATGGAAATGACCGCAGTGATTGAAGCTTTGAAATGGGCAAAAAAGCACCACGGCACTGAACGAAAAGTAAAAGTATATTCCGACTCTAGCCTCGTCGTGAAGACTGCTTCAGAGGGCTGGAAGCAGAAGACGAACAAAGATCTGTGGGCACCATTCGATGAAGTTCGCACTGACATGGATATAGATTGGAACTGGGTGAAAGGACACGCCAACAATCCTCTAAATGAACGTTGCGACGAACTTGCCGTGGCCGAGGCAGAAAAAGCAAAAAAAAAAGCTAAAACCCCGGGAGGAACCGCTGAAAAATCCATGAAAGTCACTTCCCATTCAGAAGGACAATTCTACTGTGGCTCATGCGGGACAAAATCTGACGGATTATTAGGCTACATGTCCGAATCCGACATGATCCGCGTGGATTGCCCGCATTGCGGCCGATACATCAAATTTGCCTCTCCAAGTCCAGAAAATATGGAAAGGGCACTCGAGCGTCCACTCGTAACGAAAGAGCAACTCAAAGCCATCCAGCAAATGGCCGAAAAAAAGGGACGCCAAATCACAGAAAAAGAGATCAAAAAAATAAAAGCCATGACAAAAGCCGAGGCCGAAACCATGCTCGAAGCGGAGCAGACATTGTTCTAGCGGGATTTAAAGATGGGCGCCAATTTTTTCCTTAAACGCTTCTTTTGGCTGGAATCCAACAAACTGCTCAACCGGAGCGCCGTTCTTGAATAACAGAACTGTAGGCACACTTAAAACTTGATAAGTACTTGCCGTGCCACCAGCCTCGTCCACATCCACTTTGCCAATTTTAACCTTGCCATCGTACTCTTCGGCAAGCTCTTCCATTACAGGCGCAAGCATCTTACACGGTCCACACCACGTCGCAAAAAAGTCTACAAGAACAGGAACATCCGACTTAAGAACTTCAGCGTCGAAATTATCGTCAGTAAAATGTGCAGCAGCCATGAGAGGAAGGGTTTAAGAATGAAAGCATCGCCATTATAGCGCATCTCAAAAAGTCGCAAAAACCACCCCATAATAGAACCCTTGGGTGTCAATTCGAAGTTCGGTTTACGCAACGGGTCTGGATTGAAAAAAAGCCCCAAAACAGGTATAATATTGAGATAAAAGCGTCGTTATAAATAAATGACTATGCGAAAAATCCTCGCTCACTTTCTTATCCTCGCGTTGCTGGTCACCATGGTCGGCCCGCTCGAATCATTCGTCTCCAAACGAAGGGTTAACGCCGAGTTTGATGATGGGGGAGTGAGGGCCAGTACGATCCATACCGATGATCGAATTCAGCTCGAGCCGTTGATGAGTGCAAGAGTGGAAGGAACTCCCGCCGCGTATGAAACGGAAGCCACGTTCCTTTCGGAAATTTTTGTGCCCGATTTTACGTTCGATTCACTCGCTTTAGAGTGGGAAGAAGTGAGGCCGGAGGGAACCGCTCTACAGATTTGGGTTCGCTTTCAGGACCTCAACGACAAATGGGGAGAATGGGCTGATGCCAATCCCGATATCGACTTCAAAGACGGAACCGAAGATCTCTATGGCGCCAGTAGACTCATTAACACCAACCGCTCACAATCCTTCCAATACAAAGTTGAAATGAAAAGTGAATCCGGAAAAGTCACCCCGCGCGTCCAGAATATGCAATTTCACTACATCGATGCCACCATCGAATCAACCATCTCAACAGAAGAAAAATCGCCCGAAATTCGGCCACGACTAACCTTTGCCACCGACAGCGTGGACATGATTTCACGCGAAGAATGGGACGCGGACGAGGACTGGCGATTGGCCAGCTATTTCGGCATGACCGACAACGATTTCGAGATCGAAGTGGAGGAAGAGCCGGAAGGCGACGACACCGATAAAAATGGTGATGAACCCAGCCTCCAAGAGCTCTATCCCGAAGAGTTTGAGCTCAGTGAAACGATCACAAAAGAGAACGACGAATACCTGTACTGGCCACTGAGTTATGCAGAAAACACCGACAAGATCATCATTCACCACACCGCCACGACCAAAGACCTCGACAATCCGGAAGCAGCGATTCGTTCCATTTACTATTACCATTCCGTACGACGCGGATGGGGCGATATTGGGTACAACTACATCATCGATCCGGAAGGCAATATTTATGAAGGTCGCGCGGGAGGCGATGGTGTGGTGGGCGGACACGCACGTGGCTACAACACCGGGTCCATCGGGATCGCAATTTTGGGGAATTATCAGGATAGCGAAGTGCCGTATGCAGTCCTCGAATCGCTTGCCATGTTGATCCACGAAAAAGCTGAACTCCACAGGATTGATGTGGACGGATTCAGTCAATTCCGCGGTGAAGTGAGTGCCAATGTGGCCGGACACAAGGATGTCGGAAGCACGCTCTGCCCAGGTCAAAACTTGTACGATATGCTTCCCACCCTCCGAAAAGTGGTGGCCGGGAATATGCTCGATTTTGAAAGCACGCTCCTCACGGAAGGAACCGATGATCCCTATGCTTTTGCCAACACCAACCCATACGACGCCTTGGTGATGGATCCGGAAGAAACCGGCACCTTCACCCTAGAACTCAAAAACCTCGGTACCGAGACTTGGACCGATGAGACCTACCTCGTTGCCAACAAAAATTCGAATGCAGAAGCGCTCGTTCACATAATGAAGGACGAAACGAACGACAAGAGTATCGCGTACATGCAGGAGAAGAGTGTGGCATCCGGGGAGACTGCCACGTTTATCATTACGGCGGAGGCAATGTTGCGCGGTGGGTTCGAAAGCTTTGATGTGACGCCGATTTTTAGTGGATATAAAAAGACCAGTCATTATTTGAATTTGCCGGTGTATGTATCGGCACCAACGTTGACGTACGATTTGGTGGAACTCAATGTAGATGACGAGCGAATGGAATCGGGAGAAAACATGACAGTTGAATTGGAGATCGAAAATACAGGGAATGTGGATTGGCATCAGGAAGGAAATTACCCACTGAGTTTGTGGATTGATGGGGTGGAAGTGGATGAAGTAGTAGAAGAAACAATAGCACC
>CAZEDN010000036.1:0-3185 GCA_964510905.1 uncultured Candidatus Peribacteria bacterium | reverse complement strand
GTTCACGTTTACTGCGCCACAAGATGCGAGCCATTACACCAAAACTTTGATCCCAACATTGGAAGGATTGGGCGCATTGGAAGGAGAAGCGATTACATTTGACGTCTTGGTATACAATCGGGACGTTCAAGCGACCTACGCCGGCAGCAGCATCGACAATCGTTTTGAGCCAGGAGAGCAAAAAGTGGCCTGGATGGATCTGGAAAATACCGGCTATTTAACCTGGAAACGGACCGGAGACGATGCATTCAACATGGGCACGATTAAGCACCCATCCATTGGCGTTACCAAGCCCGCACTCGACGAATATTCCGTCGATCCAGGGGAGTCAACCCGTGTTGAATTCACGATCACAGCACCACAAGAACCGGGCGATTACCGAATCTATTTTCGGCCACGTCTCGGAAAGCAAAACCTAACTCAAAAACCGTTCTACTACAATTTCACAGTAACCGAAAGTGTATCAACCTTTGTGAGCACATACACACAAGATGATGGCCTTGATCAAGAAACCATTCGAATAAAACTAAGTACGGATGGACTTGCACCAGAGATTACTGCGGACGGAAATTTTTACGTCTATTTGGGCGATGAGCTGTTTTTTGATCTGGAAAAAGGAGACGAAGTGGAAGTCAAAAAACGCGATGATCGCTATCAAGTGACATACGATGCGTACGCCTGGATCGTAGACGAGCCGCTTCGATTCGTTCCAAAAAGTGAATTCACAATCATGGAAATAACCAATCATGAAAACCGGCCGGCATGGAACACTTCCCTCAACGACAATCGATATCGTGGAACCCTGGAAGTGCGCCAAGTGGACGGCGAATTGATGGTGATCAATGAATTACCGATGGAAATGTATCTTCGAGGCATCGCGGAGTCGCTCAACAGCGACCCGGTCGAAAAGATCCGAACCATGGCCATCGTGGCGCGTACGTACGCTCGATACTACCTCACCAAAGAAGAAAAATTCCCAGGCAAGCCGTACCATCTCGACGACGACCCAGACGTGTCGCAAAAGTACCTCGGATACGGGTTTGAGGCGCGCGCCGACAACATCGTCCAAGCGGTTGAAGACACGGCTGGAATGGTCATCACATACGACGGAGAAATCATAAAAACACCGTACTTTAGCAGCACCGACGGCACAGCAACTCGCAGTGCATATGATGTTTGGGGATGGACCCACACGCCTTATTTGCAGAGCGTCCCCGATGAGTTGTGCGACTCAGACGCCTTCAGCGGACATGGCGTGGGCTTGAGCGGATGTGGCACCAGTGCCGCGGCAATCGCCGGCAAGACTTTTGAGGAGATCATCAAATACTATTACACGGGGGTAGATATCGAGGTGAAGTGAATTCCAGGATTCCCCTCGCAACTGGAAGGAACCTCCTCGGATCATGATCCTCGAAGAACCCTTCTCGCTCTCGCGGGACGTTTGCTTGTGAAACCCTGAAATCCACTTCCCTCTGGTATACTACGCCCATGTTAGTTTTAGCGATAAACACCGCCTCTCAAGAAAGTGCCGTGGCCTTGCTCAGCGCAGATGCTGTATTGGGCGAGGAGACTTGGCCATCCAACGCAAACGAGTCGCAAAAAGTGCTTCCCGCCATCGAGCAATTACTCGAGGAAAACAGCAAAAAGTGGGCCGACCTGACGGGGGTCTTTGTGGTGAGGGGCCCCGGGCCGTACACAAGCCTACGCGTGGGGATAACCATGGCGAATGCGATCGCGTGGAAGCTCGATATCCCGATGAAGACCGCCGATGTGTTTGATGTGTGGGAAAGTCGCCTCACAAAAGAAGCGCAAAAAAGAGATCACATCATCGCCATTGGGGGAGGACGCGATAAGTACTTATTGAAAGGGGATAAAGAACCGCGCGTGCTTGAATCAATCGAAGCACTCGGGAAGCCATGTTACGGCGAAATCCCAGACACATATTCACTCAAAAAACAGGTTAAAAAGGGGTTTGGGGAGGCCGTGTTAGGGCTTGATCTCGAAAACCTCGATGCCATGAAAATGGTGGAGCCGTTGTACACCCGCCCACCGGACATCACCACGCCCAAGAAAACAGATTAGCGCCGACGAGTTGACAGATTGAGAAAAGGTTGACTTTTTCGAGAATTTCTGTAAAGTAAACACCTTGCCCACATTTTTTAGGGCAAGCGTGCGTTTTGCCCCACTTTAACTCCTGTTGGAGAGGGTGGAGGGAAAGCGCCAAAGACCTTTGAAAACCTGCATGGAAAAGCATTCACCAGCCGGGTGCGAGCGATGAAACGGTTCATCGTTGGCCCTCGGTTGGTGGATATCTGCAGAACTACCAACGCACACGAGGCGATCGGGAGGCCCCGGTCGTACATTCAGAACGCCTCACTCCCAACAACCAAGGAAAGGGGAGAAGGCACGGAGGACCGGGACCATGAGAACGAGAACGAACGGCCTGATGGCCATGATGGCGGCGGCGTTCGCGCTGCTGCTGAGCACGGGGTGCTCGGAGTACACCCTCAGCTCGGAGAGGCTGGACGAGCTCAAGGACGTCGCGGAGCTCGACGCGATGTTCAACTGCGCCGAGGCGACGGACTTCCGCGCGATCCTGCACATGACCGGCGAGACCGACATGAGCGGGAACGAGCAGTACGTCTTCGCCGCGGTCATGGGCTTCGAACTGTCCGACTGCGGCATCGTCGCGCCGACCGGCGCCATGGCCGAGTACCAGGGGGTGTTCTACGACACCGAGTACCTGGGCTCGACCGGTGGCAACCTCGGACTCGACGTGGAGGGCGAGGGGTACAACTGGCCCACCGCCGGCGGCGACATGGAGTTCGGCGTCTGGAACGACGTCTCGCTCCAGGACTACCCCATCTTGATGTTCCCGCACGGGCTCTACGACGCCGGCGGGGAGACCTACCAGGTCGGGTATGGCGTGGGCGCCGTCGTGGTCACGGACTGCTCGGACGAGGCCGAGTCTGGAGCCGACATCGTCGAGTGCTCCTGGCGCTGGGCGAACGTCGCCTGGAACGCGGACGACGAGAGCACGCTCCAGGACGGCGACGAGGACCTCGACGCGGAGGACGAGTTCCCCGCGGACGACGAGTTCGTCGACGAGGGCTGATCGCCGCGGGGTCGTGGGGCGCGCACGCGCCCCACGACCTCCGGCCGGCGAGCGAAAGATTCGCATCCAT
>CAZEDN010000035.1:0-7569 GCA_964510905.1 uncultured Candidatus Peribacteria bacterium | reverse complement strand
AGTTCTCATTCGTGTGCTAAGGGAGTCATCACTAAGCCGGAGACGGTGCACATCTGTTATTGTCATTCACCGACGCGATATTTGTGGGACAATTGTCATCAGTATATTAGGGATTATCCGTGGCCGAAGTTGCTCAAGCGAACCATAATCCCATCGGTTTTGCATAAGTTAAGGGTGTGGGATCGGGCGGCGGCGGATCGTGTGGATCGATTTATTGCCAATTCTGAATTTGTGGCGGAGCGGATCAAGAAATACTACCGTCGTGAGGCGGAGGTGATCTATCCTCCTGTGGACATGGACGAATCGTTTGAACCGGCCGAAAGGGAGGATTACTATTTGGCGGTGGGGCGTCTCATTTCGTATAAGCGGTTTGATTTGATTGTGGAGGCGTTCAGTGAATTGGGCCTTCCGTTGAAGATCATTGGCGTCGGGAATCAGGCAAAGAGACTTAAGCGACGAGCTGCGCCCAACATAGAGTTTCTCGGGAAGGTCCCCGAAAAGGCGCTCAAGGAATATTACCGTTATGCGCAGGCGCTCATTTTTCCTCAGATTGAAGATTTTGGGATCACGCCGTTGGAGGCCATGTCGCATGGCTGCCCGGTGATCGCGTATGCGGGGGGAGGAGCCTTGGAGACGGTTAAGGATAAGGTTTCTGGGATTTTCTTTGATCGGCAGAGCGTTGATGCGTTGAAGCACGCTGTGGTACAGTTCCAGCACGCTACGTTTGACCCGGGGAAGGTTCGCGAAGAGGCGGAGCGATTCCATGTGGATCGATTCAAACGGGAGCTGGATGATTTCATTACTAAAATTTACAAACATGGATCCTCGTGACTTTTTCTCTTTTTTAAGACGTCGTTTGCTGCCCCTTTTTATTGTGGCGGTGATCGCGTTGGTGATTTCGGTTGGTTATACGTGGAAGTATGATGAGGGGGAAAAGGGCGCGTTGGTGTTCATGACGATTGGGATGGATGTTTCAGCGGAGATGCCGGCGTCGTATCTGACTACAGATGGACCGAATGTGGTGGATCAATTCACTGAGACAGTTCAGGGATGGCTTTTTAATCCGGCGTTTTTGGCGCGCGTTGATGAGCAGTCAGGAACAGAGGTTTCGTTGGGCGTGCGTAAACAAGAGAAGCAGAATCTTTTGGTGACGGTGACGGTGCCGGTAGAGGAGGATGCGATGATGGCTTCGGAGGCGATGTTGAATGTTTTGGATGAGGAATTTGCGAATTATAATGCGATGTCGAATACGGGATTTTTGGTGGCGCTTTCTTCGGTGACGCCGTTTGGGGATGATCCCCAGTATGGATGGAATGCGGTGGTTTTGGTGTTTTTAGCGTTGGTGGTGGCGATTGTGGTTTTCTTGATGCGAGATTACTTGGGGCGTCGTGTGACATTTGGGTATCAGGTTGAGGCGATCGTAGGTGCGGCTCCTTTATTGCGCATTTCGCGACATCGTTTGGCACGCATGGAAGAGAATGAATCGGTTGTGGTGGTCGAGCTGGGAGTGACGTCGGAAGATTATTTGCGCGAATTGGCACGCCGCGTGGGAGGACCGTTTGATTACCTCCTTATTGTTTAAGAATTTGTTATGCTGATCGGAATCGATGTCCGTCCTTTGATGCATGGCCGTGTGAGCGGCGTGGAGAATTATATGCGCTCGCTCATGGAGGCGCTTTTTGAGGTCGATGAGGAGCATCAGTATGTGCTTTTTTATAATTCGTGGGGGAACAGGGGGGATTTTTTGCCGGAGTTTGATGGGCGTCGTGTGAAGGTGGTGTGGAACCGTTGGCCGAATAAGGTGTTTCATTTGATGTTACGGTTTTTGAAGTGGCCCAAGATCGACCAATTGATTGAGAAAAAGATTGGGAAAAAGATCGATGTGCTGTTTGTGCCGGATCCACGACCGGCTCCGGTTTCAGATGGAGTGAAGAAGGTGACGACGTTTCATGATTTGGCGTTTGAGCGGTACCCTCAGCATTTCTCGTGGCGTAGCCGCTTGTGGTTCAAGGTATTGCATCCTGAATATGAAGTGAAAACGAGCGATCATTTGATTGCGGTTTCGGAGTTCACGAAACAGGAATTGATGGACATGCATTCGGTTGATGATAAGAAAATCACTGTCATTCACGAGGCGGTGCCGGGCAAAGGGTTGAAACCCGAGAAGGATGAGGCGGTATTGAAGCGTGTGGCGAAGAAATATGATCTTCCGGAGCGTTTCTTTTTGACCTTTTCAACGTTGGAGCCGCGCAAGAATTTAGAAAACGTGATGAAGGCGTTCTCGATTTTTCAGAAAAAACATCCGCTGGAGACGTACCGGCTGGTTTTGGCGGGACGGCACGATCCTAAGATGTTTGGGAAGGTTTTCCTCGAGGAGCATCCGGATATTGTGGTGACCGGTTTTGTGGAAGAAGGGGACAAGGCGGCAATGTATTCGTTGGCGCGTGGATTGGTATTTGTTTCGACGTATGAAGGGTTTGGCTTTCCGATTTTAGAAGGGATGGTTTGTGGAACGCCGGTGATCACTTCTACAGTGTCATCCATGCCAGAAGTGGCTGGAGAGTCGGCTATTTTGGTGGATCCTTATGATGTAGAGAAGATTGCGGATGCGATGGAGCGGATGAGCCACGACGATACGCACGATGAGTATCAAGAAAAGGGGCTGGAACGGGTGAAATCGTTCAGTTGGAAAAGGGCGGCACAAAAGACATTGAAGGTGATCATTTCGCCTTAGCAGCGTAATCCTTGATGAAGATCGAGATGGCAGTGGCTAACGGAACGGCGATGATTATTCCTAGAATTCCCAAAAATTGGAATCCGATGAGCATGGCGATGATGATGATGATCGGACTCAATCCCACCGCTTTTTTCATGATGAGCGGGACGAGGATATTGCCCTCGAGTTGTTGAATGATGATGTACAGGATGAGGATCCAGAACGCCATCATGGGGGACTCGTTTAGGCCGACTAATAATGCAGGGATGGCGGCGATGATGGGACCGATGACGGGGAGCAGTTCGGTGAGTCCGGCCAGGAGTGCTAGCGTGAGTGCGTATTCAACCCCTAAGATTTTCAGACCTATAAAAGTGAGGAGTGACATGGCCAGCATAAGTTTGAGCTGTCCGCGCAGCCAGTATCCAAATTTTTCCTTGACCGCATCCATTTTGGCAATGATGTACTCGGTGTGCTTGGAGGGGAAGAGGGAGATGAAAAAAGAGTCGATTCCTTTCTCGTCGACGACCATAAAGAAAGTGAGGACAAGGACCAAAACCGCGTTGAAGACGCCGTTGAACAGGGTTTTGATGGCCACGAAGGTGTTGCCGGCGAGGTTCTGGAGCTCGGCGCCAAATTGTTCGAGGCCGCCTTGGAGGTTGGCCACGATGGTCTCTTGGTCGGCACTTTCTAGGAATCCGGCCACTCCTTCACGAAGGGTTTCGGTGTAGGGGAGGCTCCATATTTTTTCGTTTTGAGTGAGGTTGGCGATGAGGTCGCTCACGGTTCGAGCCAGTTCAAGCGTTTGGGTGGCGATGAGCGGCACGAGCGTGGAAATGAATAGTGCTATGACAAGGAAGAAAACCACATAGATCCCCAAAATGCCCACGGCGCGCGGAATTTTCTTTTCTTCTAGTCGATCCACGATCGAATCGAGGGCGGCCGCTAAGAAGAGCGCGACAAAAAATAGAATGAGGATGTCTTTTATTTCGCCAAAGAACTGGGTCAAAAGGTAAAATGCAATGACCACTACGGTGGCTTTGGCGACGCTGGATAGTGAGAACTCAATCACTACGCGTTCAGCCTCTTTCTTTTGAGGTGGCTTGGAGGCTTCTCGGAGTTCTTCTTCGACCTCGATGCGCTTTCGGATTTGTTCTTTTTTGAACTCACCAACTTTTTCGCGGAGATTTTTTACTTTTGAGCGGCCTTTTCGGAGGAATTTGTGGAATGAAGTGGGCATGTTAAGAGGTTACTTGAACTTGAATGACGTTGACGATGATCCAGGCGAGCAAGGTGATCACGAATCCAAGAAGGGCATACATGATTGTTTTCTTTCCTTTCTCTTTGTCATCGGTGAGGCCTCCGGTCATGTACCAAAACCCTCCGATCACCACGAAAAGAAGACTCACAATCCCGGCGATCCCGATGAAGAAATTGGCGATGTAGGAGATGTAATAGGGGAGCATCCATAGGCGAACTTCACCGGTTTGAATGGCGCAGGACAGGATGTTTTGTCGATCTTCAGCACCACCGTTTTTGAATGCGGAGTGGCTGCCTCCTGCTGCACCGACGTATTCCATGAAGTATTCACAGGGGGTGTCGATGCCTTGTTCTCGTAGTTCGTCCGTGATTTCGATGTCTGCGAGGTCGATGGTATCCGGCAAAAGCGTGCCTTGAGCAGAGGCCATCGATGGGAACAGCAATGTGCCGATGATGACGAAGCCGAGTATGCGTTTGATCATGAGAGGAACGTTAGTTTTTTTGAGTATACAACATTGGCGCGTTATCCAAAAATCGCGCTACTGATTCGTACTAGGGTGGCACCTTCTTGGGCAGCCACTTCGTAGTCGTTGCTCATGCCCATGGAAAGTTCAGGGAGGTCATATTTCTTCTGGAGTTGTTTCATTTTTTGGAAGTGGGGGCGTGCGTCTTCGGGGTTTTTATAGTAGGGGACGATGGTCATGAGGCCGCGAAGCTCGAGGTGGGGGAGTTTGCTGACGGTTTTTAGAGCGGCCTCGAGTTCATCGGGGGAAAACCCATACTTGCTGGGGTCGTTCGCGATGTTCACTTGGAGGAAGATGGGTATAGCGCTTCCTCGGGAGGTTGCGGCTTGGTCGATTTTTTTGGCCAGTTTTAATGAGTCCACCGATTCGATCATGTCAAAAAGTTCGACCGCGGTCTTGACCTTATTGGTTTGGAGGTGGCCGATGAAGTGCTTTTTGACGGGGGAGGTGAGTTCCAGGAATTTCTTTTGGGCTTCCTGAATTCGGTTTTCACCAATGATGTTGATTCCGGCGTCGATCGCCTCGTTTATCTCGGAAATGGAGCGATTTTTGGTGACCGCGATCACTTTTACGTGGGGCCCTACGGTCTTTCGGATGCGTTCGATATTGCCTCGGGTGCTCATAGTTTGATACTATAGGGTCCGCTTACTTCTAGCAAACACAAGCCTCATGCTGCCAGTGGTAGCAATCGTTGGCCGGCCCAATGTCGGCAAATCCTCCCTCTTCAATCGTTTGGTTGGAAAGCGGCGCGCGATTGAATCTGTGATTTCCGGTACTACACGAGATGTCGTTTCCGAACGGGTGTACTTTTTTGACCACGAGGTTCTTTTGGTGGACACGGGAGGTTTGGAGTTGGATGCGGAAGGAGATATCGAATCTGATGTGCAAAGTCAGGCGAGGGCAGCTATTGAGGGTGCGGATCTGGTGATTTTTGTGGTAGATGTGCGCACAGATCTTACGGCGTCCGATTTTCATGCGGCCGATATTTTGCGTAAGTCTGGGAAGGCGTGCTTGATGGTTGCGAACAAATGTGATCACGTGTCTAGATTGGAGGAGAAAACTTACAATTTTTATGAGTTGGGATTTGGGGAGCCGGTGGCGATTTCAGCGATTCATGGTACTGGATTGGATGAATTGAAGGATCTTGCAGAGGGGCGGTTGAGTGAATTGGGGTTTGAGCCGGAGGAAAGTGAGTCTCATGAGGGTTTGAGGTTGTCCTTTGTTGGACGCCCGAATGTTGGAAAGTCATCGCTCATCAATGCGTTATTTGGGAAGAAAAAAGTGATCGTTTCAGAGATTCCGGGGACCACGCGTGATTCGGTGGAGGTTCCGTTTGAGTATGAGGGCAATTCGTTTGTGTTGATCGATACGGCGGGAGTTCGTCGGCGTGGCAAGGTGGAGAAGGGGATCGAGAAATACAGTGTGATGCGCAGTTTACAGTCGATTGAGGATTCGGATGTGGTGGTTCTGGTGGTCGATGCGGATGAGGGCATTCGTGCACAAGATCTTCATGTGTGCGAATTTGTACTGACTCAGTCGAAAGGGTTGATCGTTGTACTCAATAAGATGGATTTATTTGAAGAACTGGAAAAAGCGCGATTCCGTCTGACCAATCTATTGAAGAAGCGAATGGCCTTTATCCCGTGGGCGCCGGTGGTGTTTTCGTCGGCTAAAAATAAGACTCATTTGATCCCGATCTTGGAAATTGCTCAAAAAATTCATGAGGAGCGGCAGATTGAAGTGTCGGAACAGGAGCTCGAGTATTGGCTGGACGATGTCATCAACAAACATGTCCCATCTGGAGGAAAAGGGCTGAAACGTGCGGAAGTACTGGGAGTGAAACAGTTGGGGGTCAATCCTCCTTCGTTTGCGTTTAAGGTGCGCCACCCATCAAAACTCCATTTTTCCTACATGCGCTATTTAGAAAACCAACTCCGCGAGAAGTTTGGATTTGAGGGGACCGCGATCAAGTTGAATTTTGATAAGGAACACAAACGAACGCGCAAGAAGAAGTTGCGCTAAAGAATGGATTTGAGTTTTTTGATCCACTGCTCGTAGAATATTTTTCGGCGATCTATGTTGTGGAATTTGAGCATTTTGGGATTGATGATGATGCCGTGGTCGGGATTTTCGGTCTCGACGAGAATTCGTTTCTTGTGCGCACGCTTGAGTTGCCAGGTTTGTAGGTGATTTTCAAGTTTTTCACCCCATTTGGAGTCGAGTATTCTTTCTTGAAGTTTTTTGAGAGCGGTGGCCCATTTTGGCCCTTCCTTGAATCGGTACATGTTGGGGTGGATGGGTTGAGTGAATATCTTGTTGAGCCAGGGGTGGTTTTCGTGAAGAATGGTGTCGTAAACGGTGCGATCGCCAGTGATGGGTTGGAGGGTTTGGATCCAGTAGGCGAGGTAGATGTCGAGGGGATCTTTTTTTATGGGGGTGAAGTCGAGATTATCACCGGTAGTGAAGAAACTTAGACAGAAGCGGCCACCTATTTTTTTGCCGTGCCGGCGGACACCTAGCAGTTGGAGCCAGAAGGTTAAGAACAGCCGTGCGGTGAACATTCGTTCTGAGCGAGTCACGATGAATAGATCGATGTCGCTATCCAGCTTGGTGTTGCTGTAGGCGAGGTTGTTGCAGACGGCGATCAGTTCGAGATAAGGTACGAGGGCAAATATTTTGCGGAATCGGTTTACGCGTTTCCATAGGCGTTTGGCGATGAGGGCGCGTTCGTGTCGTGTTGCGATGTTGTCTTTGGGGCCGATGAGTTGGTAGTAGGAGCCGCGTTTTTTTATAAACTTACTTTCGTTTAGAGTTATTTCTATGTGGTGAAGATCCGGTTCGATTTGAAAAAGGTATCGGTTGGTTTCTTCTAAAGTTAGTGGATATTCAAAAAGATCAAAATAGGCGAGCGTCGAAAGGACCGCTTGTTTGTAGTTCAGTTTTGAGAATCCGTGTTGGTGACGGGTTGACGTACGACCTTCTCGCTGTGTCGTTGTGGTTTGTGGGTCCATATTCGGATGATATACTCTATTCGTGAGTTCACTCAAGTCCATTATTGCTCATATTCCGCAT
>CAZEDN010000034.1:0-7602 GCA_964510905.1 uncultured Candidatus Peribacteria bacterium | reverse complement strand
ATGGCCGTGCTTTTGAATTTAACGGACCCACTCATGAAAATTAAATGTCGCCAAAAAGATTTAGCTTTCGCGCTCAATTTGGTTAATCGTGCGGTTAGCCCAAACACCACATTACCGGTTTTGAATAATATTTTAATGAAGGCGGAGGGAAAGCGATTGTACTTTTCAGCCACCAACCTAGAAGTGGCCATGACGTATTTTATTGATGTTGAAGTTTTCAACGAAGGCGCAGTGACTATTCCAGCCAAACTAATCACCAACTACGTTTCTTTATTGAAAGATGAAGAGGTTGAAATGAAACTAGAGGAGGGATTGAATTTATCGATCAAAACCCCCCTTGCACACACGAAAATTAAAGGGATCGATGCGGGAGAGTTTCCTGTTATTCCTAAAGTTGAGAAAGGAGAGAAGTTTGCAATCGACGCTGGGGGCTTTGAAACCGCGATCACCCAGACAGTATTTGCAGCCTCCTCAAATGTCTCTAGGCCCGTCTTAACAGGAACGTTGTTCCGACTAGAAAAAGATAAACTGGCCATGGTGGCCACAGACAGCTATCGCCTTTCAGAAAAATCTTTAGGGTTGAAAAAGGGGGTGAACGAGACCGTGGACTGCATCGTTCCTTCACACACCATCTCGGAACTCGGAAAGATTTTAAGTTACTTTGATAAAAAGACGGTGGATTGCCAAGTGACTAAAAACCAGATCTTATTTGAGGTTGAAAACCTGAAAATCATTTCCCGTTTGATCGAAGGAAGTTTCCCTGATTACAAGCGCATCATCCCAACTTCTTCAAAAACCACCATCAAGGTTAGTGTTGAAGAGTTGGTGTTGGCGGTGAAAAAAGTGAGCCTATTTGTTCAAGAGACGAACAACAACATCAAGATGAGTGTGACAAACGATGGCAAATTGATTGTGGCTACCGACGAGACTCAGATTGGCGAAGGAACCGCTGAGGTTGACGTCAAAATTGAAGGAGAAAACAATAAGGTGGCACTCAATGCTCAATACATCCTCGATGTCTTGGGGCATATCCATGACGACACCATAAAACTTGATATTGACAACAAGTTGGCGCCTGTTACAATACGTCCCGAGAAGAAAGACACGAACTACACACACATCATCATGCCGCTGAAACTGTAGTATCTGATGTTTAGAAGACAGTATTTAGTATGGGTCCCCATCGCCAAGCGGGCGATGGAGGCTGTGATGTATCCACACTATCCTTAAATTTAGCCCAAGAATTCGCATATGAAATTTCCACACCCTCGAAACCAAGAGGTTCTCGACCTTTTTGGGAATAATCGACACGTCACGCTTTCCGGCGGGGGCAATTTTTCGTCAAAAGCGTTTGTGGTGAGTGATATTTTGGATCAGCATCCCGAACTCACTAAATTAATATGGGTGGTGAATGATGTAGCTGGGCAAGAGGCTATGGCGCGCGTCATAGCGGATTGGTCCGACTTCGAAATCACTTATTTAGATGAAGAGGGGGGCTATGAGGCAACTATGCGGTCCTTGGCAGCACTGATGGATGACCGGAAGGTGGCCTTGGTGATCACCTATGATCAATTACTGAAGCGTTTCCCTAAAAAAGAGACGATTCAACAACAAGTGATGGAACTGAAAGTGGGAGAAACGATCGATTCCACCGACTTTTTTGAAGAGCTGATCGACATGGGGTATGAAATTTCGGAAGATCAATACTTGGAACAAGGACATTATTTGCGGCACGGGGATGTGATCGATATTTTCCCCATCAATAGCCATGAGCCGGTACGTGTGGAACTGGACTTTGATACGATTTCAGATATTTACACGTATGAACAGAGCGAACACAAGAAGATCAAAAGCCATAAAGCGATGAGTGTTCTTCCTTTGCGGGAAATTGAAGACACGGTGCGACTGTGGGACTTTTTGGGGAAAGGAGCATTGTTTGTGGAGGATGAATTGGACCTGGCGGAAGACTTGTATCGCGAAGTGGATCGTATCGTCAAGAAAAAGTCCAACGACGTGGGATATATTTTATTCACGTCATTTTTAGAGGAGAGTGATTACCATTACCACTTGCATTACTTGTCGGTGCTGAAGTATCAGAATAAGCTCGATTTTTTAGAGAACATGAGAGAAAAGATGATGGGAAAATGGCGGGTGTATTTGTTCAGCAAGAATGTTGAAGAAATTCGGCCACTCTTGGATGACCGAAATTTATTTTACGTGGAAAATGCCGGAGAAATTCCCGAAGACCGTGGAGGAATCGTGTTGTTTGACCTCAAAAAAGATGACCCTTTTCCGCACGCGTTTCAGAATCCGCATTTAAAATTTTGTTTGATCACGGATCGTGAAATCGTGGGGCTACGTGAAGGGGCCCACAAAGATCCTGCGACCCACGCGGTGTTTTTGGACTTTTTGACGGGGCTGAAGATTGGAGATTACGTGGTGCACTCGGACCATGGGATTGCGCGATTCAACGGGTTGGACAAGCGTACCATCGACGAGGTGACGCGTGAGTATTTACACTTGGCATATGCGGAGAATGACCGACTTTTTGTGCCGATCGACCAAGCGGACAAGGTGAGCAAATTCATTGGAGCGGGCGATCAAGCGCCGCGATTGACGCGATTGGGGTCTGCCGAATGGACGACCATAACCAATCGTGTGAAAAAGGAGACCCAAAAAATCGCCAAAGAATTGCTGCAGTTGTATGCAGAGCGTGAGCGATCAAAAGGACATGCTTACGGAGACGATGGGGCGGATCAAGAACGGTTTGAAAAAGCGTTCCCGTATGAACCCACACCGGGGCAGTTTAAGGCGTTCAAGGATGTGAAAATGGACATGGAAAGAGACAAACCAATGGACCGACTGGTTTGCGGCGATGTGGGGTTTGGGAAAACCGAGGTAGCCATGCGTGCTGCATTCAAAGCCGCCCAAGAAGGAAAACAGGTTGCGGTGGTGGCCCCGATTACTATTTTGGCGGATCAGCACTTCAAATCGTTTACCAAGCGCATGCAAGAGTTCCCAACGGTTCGTGTGGAAATGCTGAGTCGCTTTCGAACGGCGGCAACCCAGAAAAAGATTTTAAAGAAATTGGAAAAAGATGAAGTAAATATCGTTATTGGAACGCATCGGTTGTTGCAGCCGGATGTAAAATTTAAAAATTTGGGACTGGTGATTGTGGACGAAGAGCAACGCTTTGGCGTGAAACAGAAGGAACGATTTAAAGAGTTGCGGCGCGAAGTGGATATTTTGACGCTTACAGCCACTCCAATTCCGCGGACGCTCAACATCAGCCTACATGGACTGCGAGACATCACAACGATCACCACGCCTCCTCCGGGGCGTTTGCCAGTGATTACAGAGGTTCGGCGATTTTCATTTGGCTTGATTCGTGAGGCTATTTTGCGAGAAATTGAGCATGGCGGGCAGGTTTACTTCCTTCACAATCGTGTGGAAACGATCGAAGAGATGGCGGACCGTTTACGCAAATTGCTGCCGGAGGCGAAGTTTGTGGTGGCACATGGGAAACTGTCGAGTTCAGAGTTGGAAGAGCGCATCATGGCGTTTAAGAATCAAAAATACGATGTACTGGTGAGTTCAACGATCATTGAAAATGGGATCGACCTTCCGAATGCGAATACATTGATTGTGAATAAGGCGGAAAAGTTTGGACTGGCGCAGCTGTATCAGCTACGAGGGCGTGTGGGGCGTAGTAAAAAGCAGGCGTATGCGTATTTTCTGTATCATGCGCAGCGATTGCCGATCGATGCTAAAAAACGACTGAGGGCGATTGTAGAAGCGTCAGAATTGGGTGCTGGATTCCAAATTGCGATGAAAGATTTAGAAATCCGTGGTGCGGGAGATATTTTGGGCGCCAACCAACATGGCGCAATCCATGTGGTGGGCGTGAGTCACTTCATTCGTATGCTCAATCAGGCGGTGGAGAACCTGAAGGAAGGAAAGGAGGCGAAAGCTTCCACGGTGCCACAAGATGTTTCGATCGAGATTCCATTACCTGCATTCATTCCGGATGATTATATTGTGAGCGCGAAGGATAAGATTGGGGTCTACCAACGATTGGCGGCAGCAGATAACTTTGAGTATTTGGAAGAGTTACGCGACGACTTGATTGAGGATTATGGGAAGATGCCGGCCGAGGTGGCCAATCTATTCAATGTGTTGGAATTGAAATTGTTGGCGAAAAAGGCAGGATTGACCAATATTCGTGCGGAGAATATTCACGGGAAAGGTGAACGAGAAGTTTTGTTATCGATGTCGGATGAAGTGAGACCAGAAAATATTTTGAGTTTATTGGATTACAACGGGAAATGGTTGGTGAGTGGGTCGAAGTTGAAAATTACATTTGAAGACTTGGGCGTGAATTGGGTAGATGGCTTGAAAGAGAGTTTAAAGCGATTAGGGAAGAAAGCGAAAAATATGCCGGGGAGTGTTGCGAAAGCGGAAAAATCCAAAGAGAACAAAGGGCTTTCTTAAGGGAAAAACTTGACTTTTTGTGAGATTTGTATAAAATTTTGGTCCTGGGTTTTGCCCGGGGCCACATTGGGCTGTAGGGCACGACATTGCTCTTTTATGGGCGATCGTCTAATTCTCGCCGAAACTGTGGCATTGACAACTGGATGATATTTGCGACGTTGGCTGTTTGTTGCTCACAAGATTGTGGGCGGTGAGCAGCCGGCGTTGCATATGCAGAAGAGCCGGAAGCTCGGGGAGTTGTCCCCACATGGCAGTATGTTGTTGGAGGTTGAAGAGGATGCAGAGGTGTGTGACGTGTCTGATGAGTGGAATGTGTGAGCATGAAGAGCCAGGAGGTGGTTGCCCGAAGGTGGCCATCGTTCCGGAGGGTCCACCGGGTCCGGCGGAGTCCTACCGGGTCGCGACGCCCAAGATCCCGCTGGGATCGGCGCCGTGGCGACATGGCCGCGCATTCGGCGAGGGGCCAGAAGAGGCCCATTAGCTGAGCGGTCATAAACCTGGGGGTGAATGGCCCCCTTGAGATCATGAGCGGTTCGCATCATCCAGTTGTCGTTTCATTTGAAATTCGCTATGGTTTGGTCCGGACTTTCTTGATCTTTAAAAACTCGCAATCCTGCCCATTTCCGAATGGGATAAACAGTTCGGCGTAAGCGAAAATCCAACACACATTGATGCTCGCTGCGCTCGCATCTCGGGGATGCCGTGGCTTTGACAGGAAGAGCACTGTCTTTTAGCTGCTGTCACGGGGTCGCGCTGTCCCCCGGTATATCCGTCCAGCGCAAAACTAATTGCAGACTCTATTGTTGAGAAAGCAAATGTCGCTTTTCTCCAGGCAACTGGATTCCTTAGACAACCTCAGGCTTTGCCTGTTGCTGCCTAAGTAGCGACATCACTGATCGCCTTGTTGCGATCTCGTCTTTATGTGTGAGGCTTCATAGCTCATAAAGGCGTAACTTATGAAGCTCGGCAAAAATGTGTGGCGTTGTGCATTTATGCCTAAACTTTTCAACCACCCGATGAGAGTTTTTGGTCCGCTCTTTATTCTCAACGGTATTAAAGCGGACTATGTCAGTAGATGTTATTGGATGGCCTTCTTGGACGCGGGTTCGACTCCCGCCATCTCCACCAAATTATTTTTATTATGGTTTTATCACCGCGTGGTCCAGAAACGGACCCTCCCGTGTATCGTCCTGAAGCACTTTTGGGGCGGATTTCGCATTCACTGTTTAACCTGGGGGGTCATCCAGAGATTTTTGTTGATACAGTGCACAGTATGGGCCTGCAGGATCCTTGTCCGTGGGGTGATTTAACGAACGGGGACTGCCCGGAGCGATTGGTTGTTCCTCTGGCGTTGGAAGTCGGAAGTGGAGCCGAGAGCGCACGCACACACGAGTTTATGAGGGATTTTTGCGGCATTGATATGCAACACGTGATTGAGTCGGATCGTCGTCTTGCGCTTCCACAAAGGCGCGATGCTGCTGCTCGAGTTCAAATGGATTTAACCGACCCTTCGCAAATCGATCTGGGCGGGCTAAGGGTCCATGGTGTGTATGCATGGAATATTTTTACAGGAGATGGGCAGGGTGTTACCTGGCCTTCCTATGAGGTTCGTCGAGAAAGTACACGAAAACTTTTGAGCTTATTAATGCCTAGAGGTATTTTTTGTTCAGGAGGAAGTATTGGGCGATCTGATTTAGATATGGATGTACTGAGCGAAGAATTTGGAGGGGAGAGGTTTTCACTTGAAGGAGGGATAAGTGACCATGCTGTTACGTTATGGCAGATCGGAAATTGACGAACACCTTGCGCGAAGGTGCTTTTTGTGGTTAAATTAATTCCTTTTTGTTTTGGGTAACCATTATTTTAAATGTCTGGCGAAGAAGTACCGGAACCTGAAGTGGGTGATACAAGAGCTCCCGTTGAACATGACCTTCCCGAGGAGGAAATTTTACCAGTGAGGAGGCAAGCTGTGAGACGGTTTATACGGCTTTTGATGGATGAGTTTTATCCAGGGGCAACTCCACGGCCTACCGTTTCTATTTGTGAAGCTGGCTTAAGAATGGGGCTAACTGATGATGGAGAGACCAGCAATGAAGTGGAGCTTTCATTTGAGTTAAATGGTGAAGGGAAATCAGGCATGGATCATTTTGTAAGAGCCAGGAGATTTATCAATGGTCTTACTCGAAGATGTTCTTCCTGGGGGCCTTCTAGTGCTCGAAATAGTTTGAAAGGTTGGACTATTTCAATGACTTTGCCAGTAGAGGACTTTCGGCGAGGGCGCCCCAAGTCCAGAGAGGCGGACGATTTAGACGATTCTATAATGTTATCAAGCGCCGAACTTACACCCATGACCCCGATTGCGGCAAGGAAGCCTGTTTCTGGTGGGGGAGGCTTGCTTGAGCGACTTACTTCTTTGTTGAAACGTCGGGGCTCTTCTTGAGATCGCAAAAAGCCACACTAATTCTTCGCTGTGCTAGCGTTAACCCTTTCGCATGCCACAGAAATAATAGAAATTATCGTTCTTTTGTGGGCCGGGCTTTATCGGGTTGTGGGCTTCAAAGATTTCTAAATAAGGGAACATGTGGCGGAGTTTTCGATAGGAGATGAGTGATTCATAGGCGAGTGGTGTTTCGTCGTGCCGGTGGAGGTCGGCGTATTCTTGGTAGTCGTCAAACCATTGTTCGGCTACACCAATAAATCCACCAGCCTTGGTGACACGTTGCATTTCTTTGGCGGTGGCCTTTTTGATGTTGCTGTGAAGGTGATGGAAGAGGAATCCGGCAACACATATGTCGATCGAATCGGTCTTTAGAGGCATTCGGTCAGCAGACCCTACGATGCCTTTGGCGGTGCGCAATTTTTTGTTGATTTGAGAGCGCAGCGAGGTGTCTACTAGCGTTTCAGGAAAAGGGAAGGTGCAATTTTGCGTTTTTTCAATCACACGCTCCGACACGTCGAGTAAAATGAACTTAGCCTTATGTGCTAGTCCGGCGTGAGCCAATTCTTGTAAAACCAAACTCCCTGTGATGGCACCTACAGCAGGGCCGATGTCTAGAATTTTAATCCAGCGGGAACTCCCCGCCCGTGAGGGTGGGGATGAGAGCCTGTCCG
>CAZEDN010000033.1:2546-7849 GCA_964510905.1 uncultured Candidatus Peribacteria bacterium | reverse complement strand
AAGATAAAGTCAATTTCTTCCTCAATGAGCGCCTTGGGAACGTCCACCTTAGCTAACTTGAGAAGCTCTTCGAAAAATTTCCCCTCGCGCTGGGTGCGAATTTGCATTTCTCGGTCCTTTTTGAGGTTTCCTTGAACCTCTTTACGGAAATCTTCGGGGGACAATTCTTGGCCGGTAGTCTTTTTGATCCACTCTTTGGTGAGCTCGGGAAGTTTGACCTCCTGGACTTTATGAACTTTGACCTTGAACTTCACTTTTTTGCCCTGCATTTTCTTGGAATGGTAGTCCTTGGGGAATGTGACTTCGAATTCTTTCTCCTCCCCTGCCTTCATGCCCACTACCTTTTTCTCGAAATCGGCAATGAGCATTTTGTCGCCCAAGATTACTGGGTGGTTTTTACTGGCGGTTCCTTCGAGTGGAACGTCGCCCTTGGGATCGAATCCCTCAAAGTCCATCTCCACGCGGTCCCCCATTTTGGCGGCTCGCTTGGCCTCGGGGAAGGTGGCGTTTTGCTTTTGGAAGTATTCGATGATTTCATCCACATCTTTTTCCTTCACTTCGATGTCCTCTTTGGGAATTTTGATCTTATCGTGGCCCGAGATTTTGATTTCAGGGAGAATGGCGACCACCGCCTCAAACACAAAGGGTTGCTCGGAAACGACTTTGATTTCGGGGCGCGCGATCACTTGAACCTTTTCCTGCATGATGGCATCGGTATAAAACCGAGGGAGTGCCAATTCAAGCGCTTGACCACGGATGGCATCGGCGCCGACGTGCTTTTCAAGGACATCGCGGGGGATCTTTCCTTCGCGAAATCCATCTATTTTGACTTGTTTGGAAAGTTCCTCGGCGACCTGGTCCATGTATTTTTCGAGCTCGGAGTCTTCGATCTCGATTTTGAGGGTAACCTGTGATTTTTCAGGTTCAGAAACGGTGACTTTCATTGAAATTTGGGGTTATATACGTCGCCCATCCTACTGATGTTGACGAGTTTTTGCAATGCTGCTCTTGATAATTGTTGCAATTTCAGGTATAATCATTGGATATAATTGTATTTCTATGGCCTCAAGTGCTCTCGGTCTCGAAATGGTGGAAGCAGAATCCAGCGACATGCTGTATTCCGAGATGGTGGCTCCGCTCACTGAAGAGTTTGCCGCACGTGCCAATCGTGTGGTGGGCGCACTGATCGAAGCGGTCCCTCCATTGGATATAGACATTCACCATACGCTTCGTCATGTACGAATGCGTTTTGGGCGTTCCAACTTCATGAGTGGTTTAATTGGGAACGCTCCTGAACCTGAAACGGCCGATGCATTTAAGATGGCTCAGGCGGGCATTCGTCAGCGCCTGGAGACGCAGGCTCGGATGGCTATGGCTTATGAAGACCAAAACGATTTGAATCAAGGATGGACGCGATTTCTAGGAAGAAGACTTGGAAAGCATGTACGAGGGCAGGTGAATCTGTGGCAAGAGGGGGGCTACTTGAGTACGCTTCGCTTCAACCCTGAGGAGCGTCGTGTGATGCGCCGTGTCCGCCGTGATATGGCAGCGATTGAATCTTGTGGAACCATCGAGGAAGTGAGGGAATACGATTTGGCAAACGGCACAAACTACGATCAGATCATTGGCGAGGAAGTGGGCCGCTTGGCTCCGAATCGTCTGGCTTTTGACCTGGGAGACTTGAGGACCTGGGCTCAAAACACAGAATCGAATGTGGTGAATCAACGGGCTGCAGGCAATCCTCGCTTCACGTATCTCCAGATCGTCGGCCAATTTGTGGATGCGGATACCATGGGGAGTGATGCGATCGTGCCGATCCTAAGCCTTGTCCAAAAAGATGAAGCCTATCGCACCCATTTGGAGGCGATGTGCCGAGAGTTACGCACCGGCGAGACACCAGTGGATGACGACGGGGATGAAGATGCTCGAGCCGAAATGCTTCGCTTCTATTCCCTTGGGCAAACGGTGAAGGCACGACGGGACCGAGAGTATAAGACTCGTGTCGCCCGCCTCGACCAGTACAAGGCGGCGGTTAAGGCGATCCGGGATTTGCGCACAAAAATCAATGCGTTTCATATGGCTGAGAAAGCTCTTGAAGATGAGCGTGCTAAAGGCGATTCCTCTTCTCCTCAAGGAAAAGTTGGTCTTCGTAACGCTGAAAAGGCTCGAAATAGTGCGGTTGTTGCCATAAGCAATATCCTAGATTCCAGTTATCCCAACGCGATTCAGGGCATCGACCGAAATGATGATTCGATCCCTGAGGTTTTTAGGCAAGAGCTCCCCCTCGTTGTCAATGAAACGGGTTCGGGCGCTACCCGTGCGTTTACACTCAGCGGAGAGAATGATTTAGAGACATGTTTCACGGAAGCTACCGAGGCACTTGAACAGGAACAGCGACTCCAGGATGCTCAACTGGCGATATGGGAAGAGGAACGGGATGCCCCCTATTCCGCGGATGCGGTGGATGCGAATGGTGATCCCGACGAAAGCGAGCGCCAATTGGCCGGTGCCGGTTTTTACAATCTTGCTGCCCTCAAAAAGGAATATGAAGAGGTCGACCAAGAGGCGGCCGAAGCCAGCCGTACCATGCGACGACGATTCTCTCCTCATGAGCTCATGTTTGAGTTGTCGCGGCGCGTGCTTTCTGCTGGCCCACAAGAAATTTTCCCGGGTGCTGAACCTCGCATGCTCTCCGTGGAAGAAGTTTTGAAGCGTGCAACCATTCGTGCTCTCCAGATTTCGGATCGGGTGGACACCGATGTGGATGAAGGCATTGCGGTTCGTCGTGCATTAGAAGCTTCTGGAACACACCGAAAGGGTGACATTACGGTTGCTCAATTTCTTGAGCAGGACGAGGCGCTTAAGGAACTTGGACTCAGTGATGCCAGTCTGGCGGATGACTTCATTCAGGCCGTTCACAGTGGAGAACTCTCCGAGCAGCAGTTGGCTGATGCCATGCGCCGCTTGGAGCGATTCGCGCAAGATCAATTGGATGGCGCCCAACTTGTCCTAGATCCAGAACAAGATCGCCTTGCTCACAACCTCCTCACTCAGATCAAAATGGCTTTTTATCGCCTTCGTGCTGATGAAATTTATAAGCAAGTAGAGGATCCCACGGTTTCGGATCGTGCGGGCGCTGTTTTGAAACTTTTGAGGGAAGGGGGACACAAAATGATCGTTCCTCCTCCACGTCCTGGAGAACCTCCCGTAAAGCTGAAATCTGCGTCTCAAGTGGCCCACGAAGGGCGTGAGGCTGAACTTGAAGCAGAGCTGGAAGGATTGGACGAGGACAGTCCTATGGCCAAGGCCATCCAAAAGCAGCTAAAAATTCTCAGAAAAACCAACTCAGTCGTGATCGCGGATGTGCTTTCGACTGTTGCTCTTAAGGCACCGCAGCTCTGGACGCGTGCTAGAACTTGGCTCCAAGGCATGCGACTTGGATCACGTGCTATCCCTGAACCCACTTAACCGATCCCATGAAAACTCTATTCGAATTCGTTCAAAAAATCGTGAAAGATCTGGGGCTTGATAGTGTCGCCCCCACGATGCGAAAAGCCCTGGAACTCCAGGTGGGCTCGATCGTGGATAAACAGATTGAAAATGCGCTCGCTTCCACTCTCACCGATGATGACTGGAAGTTCTATGATGATTATCGCCAAGAGCACCCCGAGGCATCGGATCAAGAGGTTTTGGACGCTATGTTGGGCAGTCGTCCCGAGATTAAAAAGAAACTGGAAACGACTTTGGAGAACACCTATGAGGACATCATCATTCGTGGAATGGCAGTGGATCAAACATTCAAGGATCACCAGGAGTAAAGGCATTGCCTTTCTCTGCTATTTATGCTAAAATATTGAGATAAAAATAAAAATAAAATTCCATGGCCACGGGTACGCCCGACAATAAGAACGTGACCCCCAATGAAGAAACGCTCGAAGCGCTCGGGGCAAAACGAACCGAAAAGGGAAAACGAACTCCCGATTCGACGCTCAACGAGTTGAATGGTCTGGAGGATCAAACGCTCGATACGCTACGAGAACGCGACCGTGGATTTTGGAAGCGTGTGGGACGCATGGGGGCGTATGCGGTGCCGTTTATGGAGGGTGCTAATCCCACTGAATTTGGGGATTATAAGATGAAAATTCGAGGATTGGCTAGAGACGAAGCCCGAGATCTCTTGGACGGGATGGGCGATCTTTCGGACTCTACCTCTAAACGTCTTCGCTGGTACTCTCGTAAGAGTGCAGAGCGATATGCCAACATCACATCGCGGATCAATGTTTCGAACCGAACCCTGGGTGCCCTCAAGAAGCATCGAGAGTTGGTTAAGGAAGAAATCCCTGACCTTCGTGGTATTGCGGATGGTGTTCGTATGCAGGCAAAGAGTGACCAGCCTGTTCGCACAGGGATACGATTGGTTGCCGCTAGATTGAAACCTAGATCAAAAGATCTCAACGCATTGGGCGCTAAAAGTGATCTGAAGCTGGCCAGTGCTGCTAAAGAAGTTGGCAAAGAGGCCAAAGCTCAAAAGATTGCCTTTGATCAAAAAATCGAAAATCGCCTTCGTGGGGCTCGCAAAGCGGAGAACCATTTGCGCAACATACTTCTTCGCCACGATCCGTCATTGACCGATACCATAGAGGAACGGTTGCGTGCTTGTGCCGCTGGACCACCCGATGATCAAAAGCTTCGCGATACAATCGACAGTCTTGCTATTAAGGGATTGAATGCTAAGCAACAGAAGGAGGTTCGCGCCACGCTTCATGTAGCGGCCGACACCCTGAGTGGCAAGAGTGGTGGCATGTCCAAAGTGTTTGAAATGGCTGGACGTCTCGAGATGACCGGCAATACCACCGAAGTGGTGAATCAAATTCGCAGCATGCCCCTCGGAACACAACTTCGCGTGTTTGCTCCCGAATTCACTTCTGAGGTTGATCATGCGGAAGAGATGGTGCTTCACAGCAAGAAGCCGGCTGATACGATTGTTCTTCGCCCTAAGGGTGGGGGTCGCCTCATTGCGATCGACTACAAGAAAAAGGCTGCCTGGCAACAGGCTGACCGTAAAACCACCGAGGCCAAAGAGGCGGATCAAGTCATGCGAAAAGTTCTTGCCTTGGCGAATACAACGAAAGCTCTCCAGTCTAAGCCCGATGTTCTTAAAGATCTACGTAAAGCGATTCGTGATGCCATGATGGATAAAGATGCGAGTGATGCCACCGTTCGACAGGCAGCCGAAAATGCAGTTCCTAAAAACTTTGTTGGGCGCCCTGCGCTCCTTAAACTAGTCGCTGACAGTTCTAAAG
>CAZEDN010000033.1:0-2536 GCA_964510905.1 uncultured Candidatus Peribacteria bacterium | reverse complement strand
ACTTGGGCGAACTGTTCAGGATAAAGCCCCTGAACACAAAGAAGGGGTTGCCCGCACCCTCGACTTCAACAAACTTCAATTCTTCTATCCTGAACAGTTCGCCCAAGTACAGGCGGCGGCTTAACTTTTTATTATGGACGATTTCACTACCGAAGACATCATCAGTTACATCAATCTCTGCATGACCCTCAGTGATGAGGAAAAGGGTGCGCTCAAACTTCGTGTCATGGATGAACTTGATCTCAACGGCAACAAGCTGAGCCCAGAGTTCAGTGAGGAGCTCGCACATGTTTTTGAAACGGAACTCAATTATCTTGAACAGGAGTTCCTCCCCGCACAAGATGAGCTCATTCATACTCATGAAGAAGAGTACAATGAAGAGCTCGAGCAAATTCGCCCTGAATTGGACGAGCTGGTCGAAGAATATGAGCGCAATACTAAGGAAGTCCAAGCAGAATACGATGCCGAATTCGTTAAGCTGGATAAGGCGTTCGATTCGGTCGCTCAAAAAGAGACCGGCAAGCATGAGGCGGCTGAAATCGCTTCTATTAAGGAGAAACTTTCTCAAAAACCTTCTAACGATTAATCCCTAGGCCATGACAGATCCTGTCGAAACACCGGATGAACGCATCAAGCTCGACGTCGAACTGACGGACGGGACGGGGGTGCGCGAACAATTGGGTACACTGCGATCTACCCTGGAGGCGGGCTTGAGCAAGAGAAAATTGGATGACCTCATTTATGCGTGCCAGGATAAGGAGTACGCGTTTGAACAGTGGAGCGCAGACACGTTGAGCGAGGGTCAATTTATTGAACTCCGAGAGACACTTGCAGAGCAGATCGCGGGCGGCAACGATCTCGTAACGTTCCTGGAAGAGAACAAAGAGAATGTTGAATCGGATGTTTACAAGGATAGTAAAAAGATCCTTGATAAACTGGTGGACATCATGCGCGAGCGCACGGAGGAGATGGAGGTATTTGATGAAGCGGCCTCTAATCTTTCGGGCGATGTGATGACCCAGTCTCTGGGTAAGTTAGGGGACCGTTTTGGAGAAAAGATGCGGGAAAATCCGTTAGGAACGATTCTGTTTGCAGGTGTGGCGGTGGCGGCGGCGTACATGAGTTGGAAATGGAAAGTTGGCGGGAAATCGGTTGGGAAATATGCATTCTGGGGTGGTGCCTTCTTATGGGCTGCCAACTACGGAAGCACTTTCGTGACCCCCGATGGACGCAGCGCTCTTAATCATATCACCGATTTTGTGGCTGAAAACGATGGTAACCTCGAATCGGTCATTGGTTCGGCGATTGAGGACCAACAGGCCGAGTATCCAGATGTTGGCCTCGAGGATTATCGACGTACGTTGGCACTGGGAGATTTGCCGTTTGGATTATTCCTAGAGCTTTTCCAGCGGGCCCAAAAGCGTGGCAGTCGTAGCATCAGCATGGTGACGTTTGAGCGTGAAGCCCGCCAAACCGATGCTGGAAAGAAGATCCCGGATGATTTTTTTAAACGAGCCTTTGGAAAGAATATTTATGAGGCTATGGAGGCGATTGTTGGAGATAACATGGACCACTTCCAAAAACAGGCCGATAAGGGTCACAGCTTGACTCGTGTCCTCACGACCGAACTCCTCCCCTATGATGCTGCGGACGTGGCTTCTGGTAAGGTAAGTGACAAGAAACGTTCTCGGGCTAGCCGTGTTTACGGTGCAGTGCGCGATAAAAGCACTGCAGCGGCTGGAGCGGTAGGAGGATGGCTTGGCTTGAGCGAGGACGAAAAGGCTACTGACGAAAAAGGAGGCGACAAGAAAGAGACGGCTGGAAAGGAGACAGCGGAAAAGGAGCCGGCCCCAGCGCCAACAAGCGCACTCGAACGCACGCTTTCTTCTGGTGTTCCTGGATTTGAGGAGCTTCATCCACACATCGACGAAAAGGCCAAAAGCGCAACCTTGATGGGCTTCCACTTCCCCAATATGGAGATCTCTGCTTACGACGACGCAACCGATTATACCTTTACGTATAAAGCGGGTGGTCGCACAGAAACGTTCAATTTCCGATTGCCTAGTGATGAGGAAAAATTGAAGGGTAAACGTGAGACATTACAGGAGTGGCTCGAACTTCAAATGACCACAATATATGAATCGATTCCTGGAGTTGACTTGAGCCATTCTCCAGAGTGGGATGGTAAGCGAGGCCGCTGGATGGTTCGCGGCTATCCGTTTGAATTGGCGGCTGGGCTTGGGCCTTCCACGACCAGTGCGGTTCCGATCGAAATACAAATCCAATACGATGAGGCGGCGGCAGCGCAATCGCTTGTCTTCCTCTATGATGGGCAGAATTTGGGCGCATTTGAGAATTTGGAAGCAACCCTCAATAAGGAGTATGTGATCACGGAATTGCTCCAATCTTCGCCTGGACTCCGTGCGGCGGTTGAAGGATTGGGACGCCCGGCAGCTATTGACCTCAGCGATCCCAACCGTCTCAAAGCATCGATTGCTGGGATGGAGTTTGCTTTTCACTGGAATGGCACATGTTA
>CAZEDN010000032.1:0-7916 GCA_964510905.1 uncultured Candidatus Peribacteria bacterium | reverse complement strand
GGAAAACTGGTGAGCTTTGTGGTGAAGTAAATCTTAGAAGTGACGCAAGGAGCTCCCTATTTCAGGCGGTTTTGTGGCTAAGGCGTTTTAATTGGCCCTATCTTGGTCGTGCCACAGGAGGTGAACCGTCTGCGATTGAAGAAACTCCTTGCTTTGTCAGCCCTAGACTAGCAAAACAATATGACAAAAAAATAACAAAAAGATGAATAAAACCTAACATCTTTATGAACTTTTTATGAACGAAACCACTTGAGTAGTTTTTCAACCGGCAACGTATTCAAAACATCCTTTTTCTCAAGCCAGCCACGTCTTGCTGTGATCACACCAAATCGCATAAAATCCATCTGATCCACCAAGTGCGCATCCGTCCCAAGTACAAACTTCGCGCCATGATCTTTCGCCAAGCGGCAGTTCGGGCCGTTTAAGTCCAAACGTACATTCGCATTGATCTCCATAGCGACTCGATTTTTCTTGGCTGTCCGTACGATTTCCACCAAATCCACTTCGTAAGGCTCTCGTTTATTGATGATTCGACCCGTTGGATGGGACAAGAACGACACATAAGGGTTCGAAATCGCTTTGGTGATTCGTGCAGTCTGCTTCTCCGCCGGTAAACTCAACTTGGTATGCACCGCGGCGCCAACAAGATCCAATCGTTTCAACAATTCATCCGGATAATCGAGCGAACCATCCTCATGGATGTCCACCTCCGCCCCTTTCAAAACACGAAAACCGCGCAATTTTTTATTCATCGCGTCGATAGCCTTCAATTGATCCAGTAAGCGCTTTTCATCCAACCCATGCGCCACCCGCAAAGCCGTCGAATGATCGGTCACGCAAAGGTACTCATAACCAAGCCCCTTAGCCTTCGTCACCATCTCCTCGAGCGTGTTACGCCCATCGCTCGCATCCGTGTGTAAATGCAGATCGCCCCGGATATCGTCCAGCTCCGCCGACTTGGGCAACTTTTCATCATAACCAGCCGCAATCTCTCCACTATCTTCCCGCAACTCCGGAATGATGTAGGGGAGTCCCAGTACCTTAAAAATCTCAGCCTCAGTCTTCCCAGCGACCGATTTTTCTCCTTTAAAAACACCGTATTCATTGATTTTTAAACCCTTTGAAATCGCAATTTTTCGCGTGGCGATATTGTGCTGTTTTGAACCTGTAAAATAGTACAGTGCCGCCCCAAAACTTTTCGCCTCCACCACTCGCAAATCGGATTGCATCAAATCTTCCAACAGCACGCTGGCCTTCGTCTCACCCTGCGCCAAAATCTTCTCCACTTGAGGATGTTTCACAAAATGGTCGATGATTTTTGCATGATCCTTCCCGGTTGCCAAAATATCCAAATCTCCAATCGTCTCCCGACCTCGCCGCAAACTTCCCGCATACTCCACTTGAGTCACCGATTTACACTTTTTCATGTATTCCACCAAATCTTCCGCCATCAACATCGCCGGATGCAGCAAAACACGCTCTCGATGTTGCCGGTGCTGCTCGATTGCCTTCAAAACCTCGGCCTCACTCTTCTCGCCCATTCCTTCCAATCCGGCCAGAACCCCCTTTTTAGCCGCCACCTCCAGCTTCGCCACACTATCGATCCCCAGTTCATAATAAAACTTTTTCACCTTTTTTGGGCCCAACCCCCGAATCGTCAATAATTCCAACAATCCCTTACTAAATCCCGCCAATAACCGCTGGTGCTCCTTGCATGTCCCCGTATTCAAAATCTCCACGATCTTATCCGCGAGCGCCGGTCCAATCCCAGGAATACCCTGCAATTTCTTGGGATCCGCATCATAAATCTTGCGCACATCCTTGCTCATATTCCCAATCGTCTGCGCCGCGCGATGGTACGAACTCACCCGAAAACGGTTCTCGCCCATGAGCTCGAGAATGTCTCCAATCTCCTGGAAAATTTGCGCAACGCGGAGGTTTTCCATATGCTGATTTTAGCATTATCTCATCGTAATGGAACTCATTCCATTTATCGTCATCATCCTCGCGAGCCTATTGGCCGGATTTGTCGGCGCACACGCCGGCGGGGGAGGCATGATCACACTCCCGATTTTTCTGATTCTCGGTATCCCCGTGCCTAACGCCATCGCCATCAATAATTTCGGGGGACTCTTCCAAAACCTGTTCGCCTCCTTTGAGTACGAACGCAGAAAGAAATTTCCCATAAAAATCGCCATTCTGCTCGGGATCCCATGCATTTTTGGAGCGATTCTAGGCACCTACACCGCCCTGACCATCGATGAAGTGCTCCTCAAGAAAACCATCAGTATTATCCTCATTTTGTTGCTGTTTGTGGTGACGTTTAAGAAGGAAATAGGCCTAGAAGACGCCAAATTGCACATTCCTAAAAAATACCTCGTCATACTGATTCCTGTCCTCTTTTTGATCGGAATGTATGGCGCAGCAATCGGAATGGCCACCGTCACCTTTTTAGCCTTCTTTTTCATCTTCCAAAAACAAAGTTTTTCGCAATCGATGGGATTGGCACTATTCATGGGAGGATTGATCGCAGCCAGCTCAACCATCGTTTTCATCGCGAATGATGCTCTCATTTTCAAATACGCCATTCCCTCGGCCATTGCCGTCGCCATAGGGAGTGACTTGGGCGCACGATTTGCCATCAAAAAGGGAAACCGGTGGATCAAATATGTTTTTGTGGTTGTGGCGACCGTTCTCGTCGTGAAACTGCTGATCGATCTGTACCTCTAACTTATCTCACATAAGTTAAGACCGGATCTCCTTCCTCAAGTCCTTCCAAAATCTCCACATACTGGTCGCCGCGAACACCTGCTTCGATGTCCACTTCGAGTAATTCACCGGAGGACTCATCGAGTTGAAGGATGTAGGTGCGGGGACCATCGTATTTGACGGCACGGATTGGAACAGCCAGCACACCATTCACCTCCGCGGTGACGATGTCCATGTTGGCGGTCATTCCCGGCTTGATGGGGGTGTCTTCAGAAGTGAACGTGGCGGTGATTTGGTAGTAAATCACGCCTTGAACGATCGTTTCAGCCGGGTCGATCTCGGTGATTTCGGCCTGAAACTGTTTGTCATAGGAATAGGCATCTAATGTGAAGTTCACCATATCGCCGAGCCCCACTTTTGCGATATCGGTCTCGGACACATTTGCAATGATTTGGTATTCTTCCGAAACCATCACAAGGAAACTTTCGGTGGTTGTGACGTTTTCACCCTCATCAAAATAAATCTCCGTCACCACACCGGATGCCGGTGCCGTGAGATAAGCGAGGGACAGATTATGCTGCGCCAAACTCAATGCGGCCGAAGCACTGTCGATCGATGCCACCAAACTGGCCAAATCCACATCCCGTGGTCCTACGGTCACGTCCGCGAGGGTGGCCTCAGCCTGGGCGAGTAAGGCTTCGTAAACTTGGACCGAAACCTCGGCTTGATTCACGTCGGTTTCTGCTTGGACCTGAGCTTGCGACAAGGCTTGTTCTGCCTCATTCAGCGAAAGTTGATAACTGCTCAATTGGGTCGTAGAAGAGGTGTTGGCCGATTCTACCGCTTGAATCGCATTCTTGAAATTGGTAGAGGCGGCAGCGATATCATCGATTTCGGCAGCCATTTCGGCACGATGGGTCTCTTTGACCGATTCCGTATACCCACCGATCGTAGGGGCATCATCAAGAATGTCATCAGTCGCGTCCAAGAGATCATCCGTGTCATCCAAAAGCTCATCCAATTCAGTGGAAAAGGCATCCAGCTCATCGTAATCCGAATCGGTGATCGACTCGAATTCCTCACTCAAGCTGTCATGTAAGTCGCTGGCATCGGTGTAGTCATTTTGAGCGCTGCTGAACTCCTGTTGGCTGTTCGCGGTGAGGGCCGTTTCGATATTCGCATTCGCACGCGTGTTATCCACTCCAAGAATATTATCCGCCTCACGTAAAGCATCTTCCACTTCATTCAATACATCATCGATCGTGTTGTGGAGGTCCTCGTAAGCATGAACCACATCTTCACCGCTGGTCGTTGTGGCGTTTTCATAATCATTGAGCGCTGAATCATAATCCAATTGAGCGGCCGCAACACGTTCGTCGGCCAGAGCTTGGGTGCTGTCGTAATTTTCTTGGGCTTGAGAGAGGTCCGCCTTAGATTTTTCAACAGAAGCTTCCGCGACTTGGATCGCTTCAGGAGTACTTCCAGCCAGTTCCTTATTATAATTGGCTTGAGCCAGAGCAAGATCGGCTTGTGCGGCGGCAGCTTTAATAGAGAGTGAAGTGGTGTCCAATTGGGCCAATGTGTCTCCTTTTTCTACATAATCACCAACCTCAGCGAAAACGGTATCCACTTGACCCGCCGTCTGAAAACGAAGATCGATCTTCGCATCCGCTTCTACCGTTCCTGTTACAGAAACTTCTTGAACGATGTCCACATAAGAGGCCTCTGCAAATTCATACGCTGGACCGGTATTTCCTCCACCAAGTACGGCATACGAACACCCTCCTACAAAAACCACCGCGATGAGGGTCATCAATTTGCGTTTCCACAGGGTTGCTAAAATCTTTTTCAACATTTCAAAAATGGTAAATGGGCCAAAAGTACCCATAATGTATCCCTTTGATTCCCAGAGATCAAGAGGTATAATCAAACCACTTATGACCTCCCAAAAAACACCTCTCCTCGAAATAAAAGACGTCACCAAAGTTTTCGGTAAAGAAGGCGCCGAAACGCATGCCTTAAGAGGTGTCAGTTTTGATATACATGAAGGGGAATTTGTGGCGATCATCGGACAGAGTGGGTCGGGAAAATCGACACTCATGAACATTATTGGGTTTTTGGATACCGTGACGAAGGGGCATTACCATTTTAAGGGAAAAAATGTGACCACATTTACGGATGATGAGATGGCAGGGATTCGAAATAAAGAGATTGGATTTGTGTTTCAGTCGTTTAATCTGCTGCCAAGGACCACTGCGCTTGATAATGTGATCGTACCGTTGGTGTATGCCGGGCTGCACGAACAAGAGCAGTTGGATCGATCTCGGGAAACATTGATTTCTGTTGGGTTGGAGGATCGCCTCGAACATCGACCCAATCAACTCTCGGGAGGACAACAACAGCGAGTGGCGATTGCGCGGGCATTGGTCAACAAGCCCAGCCTCATCCTCGCGGACGAGCCTACAGGTAATCTCGACACACAATCCGGCCGCGACGTTATGAAAATCTTCGACGAACTCAACGATAAAGGAAACACCATAATACTGGTAACTCACGAGCAAAACATCGCCGCGCACGCGGATCGCGTCATCGAGATTCTCGATGGAAAGATCGTCAGCGACAAGAAGAACGGCCATCGCAAAAAACTCTAAATAACCTATAATGCACGTTTTTTGGATGTCATTAAGGCTTGCCACACGCGCCCTCCGCGCCAACAAGGGGCGGGCGTTCATGACGAGCTTGGGCATCACGATCGGAATCGCTTCGGTGATCATGGTGATGTCGATCGGTTCTGGGGCGCAAAGCCTAATTCTCAACCAAATTAAGAGCGTGGGGAGCAACCTTATTGGCGTGCTTCCAGGAGGGCAAATGGAGGATGGGCCGCCGGCTGCGTTATTTGGCATAACCATCACAACCCTCAATCTAGAAGATGCTGAGGCGTTGGCTGACAAGGACAATGTGCCCAATGCTGCTGCGGTCAGTGCCTATGTAAAGGGAAATGCCACGGCAACATATGCAGGAGAGAGCAGTGAGACCTTTTTTAACGGGGTGTCAGCCCAATATCCTGAGGTAGAGGAGGTGCCGCTCCATTCAGGACGGTTTTTTAATGATATTGAGCAAAGGGGAATGGATCGTGTGGCCGTTTTGGGATGGACCGTGGCGGAAGATTTGTTCAATGGGATGGATCCAGTCGGGCAGGATGTCAAAATTCAACGTGAATCGTTCCGAGTTATTGGAGTGTTTAGTGAGAGAGGGATGAGTGGATTCCAAAATCGTGATGATCAGGTGTACGTGCCGGTCACCGTGGCGCAAAAATTGTTACTCGGGATCGATCACGTGAGTTTGATCAGAATCAGTGTGGATGAACAAGAAAATGTGGATCGTGCCATGCAGGATGTGGTGGCAACGCTTCGAGCGCGTCACAACATTCGTGACGTCACTGACGACGATTTCACCGTTTCGAGCACCGACACGGCAATCAACATGCTGAGTGCCGTAACCAATGTATTGAAGTTCTTTTTAACAGGAGTGGCTTCGATATCGCTTATCATCGGAGGAATCGGGATAATGAATATAATGTTGATCTCTGTCACGGAGCGAATAAAGGAAATCGGCTTACGAAAGGCTCTCGGCGCTCCGCGCCGCCGAATCCTCGAACAATTCCTATACGAAGCTGTAGTAGTGACCCTAATAGGAGGAATCGCCGGTATCATCTTGGGAAGCATCGTTTCAGCTATCGTCGCCATCATTGCCCAACAGCTGGGATACCAGTGGGATCTCGTAATCTCCATACCAGGCATCATCATTGCCTTCATCCTTTCCGGATTGGTCGGAATCGGATTCGGCTACTATCCGGCTAAAAAAGCGGCAGAACTCAAACCCATCGACGCCTTACGCCACGAATAACCTCGCGCCCCAAACCATGAACCAATTCGCTCAATATCTACGATTAGCCCTCCGCGCCCTCAAAGCGAACAAAGGACGCGCAGTGCTGACAACACTCGGGATCATGATCGGAATCATGACCGTGATCGTGGTATTTTCATTGGGACACGCAACAACAAGGGTGATCAACTCGGAATTGGAGGCATACGGCGCGAACATCGTGATCGTTGAGGTCAAAGTTCCCGGATTCGGCGACAACAATCCTGCCGCTGCCGCCGCCATGGCGGAAGGCATCACCATCACCACACTCAAAGAAGAGGACATGGAAGCAGCCATGCAAATCCCAGGAGTAACCGACGGATACGCCGGAGTCATCGGCCTCGAACGTGTAACCTCAATTTATGACGACCAACCCTACATGATTCAAGCCACGAGCTCCTCGTTCATCAACATCGACCAGGGCAAAGTGGCCGAAGGACGATACTTCACCGAAGACGAGGACCAAAGCTTATCTCGAGTCGCCGTCCTAGGATATTCCGCCGCCAACGAGCTCTTTCCCGAAGTAGACCCAATCGGCCAGAGCGTCCGCATAAGAGGGGTGAATTTCCGGGTAATTGGGATCATGGAAGAGATGGGCGTGGTGTTTTTTCAGGACATGGACGAACAGATCTACGTTCCTGTAAACAGCATGCAAAAATTGGTCATGGGAATAGACTATTTACCGTATTTTGTGCTTCAAGTGGAAGATGAAGAAACCGCCCTTTTTGTGAAGGAAGACACCCTCGAACTTCTGAATTATCGCCACAATATCACCTCGCCGGAAAAGCGCGACTTCCGCGTGACCACGATGGGCGAGGCCATGGAAATGATGGAATCGGTCACCGGAGCCTTGCAAATCCTACTCCTGGTAATCGCCGCGATCTCTCTAATCGTCGGAGGAGTGGGCGTTATGAACGTGATGTTTGTTGCAGTGACTGAACGCACGCGTGAGATCGGTTTGCGAAAAGCGGTGGGCGCCACAAACAAGGCCATTTTATATCAATTCCTTTTTGAATCGGTCGTGGTGACCGCGGTCGGAGGCGTGATCGGTGTGTTGGCCGGACTGGCTTTTGTCTATTTTGCGATCTGGGTGGCGGCGTATGGGGGAGTGGAAGTCGAATTTTTCATTCCGATCAGCGGAGTTTTGATCGCCGTGAGTGCCGCCGTAATTGAAGGGATCGTTTTCGGCCTTTACCCCGCCCAAAAAGCGGCCCGCTTGAACCCGATCGAATCGCTAAGGTTCGAATAAAACAGGGTTGACAAAACCAGGCAAAGGAGTACAG
>CAZEDN010000031.1:0-8070 GCA_964510905.1 uncultured Candidatus Peribacteria bacterium | reverse complement strand
TTGTCTTTCGAATTTTTTGCGGTGCTCTTGGACTTTTTCCCATATAGCCCTGATACGATATTGATGAATATCAGGGATATCTCTTTGAAGTGTTTCATATGTGAGATTTTGGGGGATATCCCAAACATGTTCTTGTTCGAGCATGTAGAGATAGGCGCTTCCAGGGCTTGAGCATCGGTTGATGTCTTCATTAAAGGGGGGTCTTTCTCGAAGCAATCCATGATAGCTCAGCGCGAGCAGTTGATTTTGCTCCGTTCGTTCGCTGACTTCTCCGTCTCCACTTACCGTTCCGATCATATTTTTTAATTATTGAAAGCACGCAATTACTGCACATTTTTGCAAATTTTTCAAGGGTAAAACAGCTTAAAATGGCTACTCTAAGCCAAAAATAAGTATTGTCAAACGGGCCCCTTTATTCTTCTGTGGCCTTTTCGTCCGCTTTTTCTTCGTGTAAATCTTCGTCCGCTTTTACATCCAACTCATCACTCTTTTCGAATTTTTGGAGGCGAGAAGTGCGAGGGTTGTAGCATTCGTAGAAAAGGGTCACCAGTTCGGGGGTGGTGAGTTGGTCCACTTTGAGGCCACAGTTTTCGAGGCCGGATTTGACGATATTGAGACGTTGACCGAGTCCTTTGCGCAAGGTTTCGAATTCGCGGTGGCGTTGGCGGAGTTCGCCGACATTGTCTTTGGGGCTCATGTATTGGATGAATTTTTGGATGATGGTGGGTTTGGCGGCGCGTGGGGGATCGTACGGAACCACCACGTAAAAGTCTTTTTGCATGATGTCGGCGTATTCGATCAGTCGTTCTACGTAGTCGATGTAGTCGCTCGTTTGGTCTTTGAGGAGTGGATTCTCCTGTTTTTCTGCGGTTTCTTTGAGGCCGTCTAAGTAGTTGTCGAGGTCCAGTTTTTTGGAGCGGACCACGATTTGGAGTGGAAATTCGAGAGTGTTGAGGAAGTTTTGGTAGGAGTAGATGATCGCGTTTTGCTCTTCCTCGGATTTGAGGTGTACGTTCATGCTGGAGGTCTTGAGCACAGCACGAACCCCGCCGTTTTTGAGAATGGCAACGTTGTCGCGAATTTCAGCGATTTCCAGATGAAGTTGCGTACTGGAGGCGGTGGTTTTTTTGGCATTTTTCACCGTTTCTTTTGGTTTTTGTTCGGTTTTTGGGTCGGCTTTGGTGGCCATGATTAGACAGGTTTATGAGTGTCGAGAACTTTGGTGATTTCGTGAAGTTGGGAGATGTCCTTTTTGGGCTTTTTCTCCTGTTTTTCTTGGGCGAGTTGATCTTTGGTCTTGGGTGTTGGCATGGTGATCGATGTGAACACCTCTCCAGCGCCTTGGGTCCACACGCGATGTCGTGGTTTAAAGTAGAATTCAAATGCGTACAGGGTGTATTCAATGAAAGTCATGCCGTGGATTTTCAAAAAAGCGATCGCGGCGGTGAGCAGTCCGATGATGATGACTGGCGCGATCCAAACCGTAAGAACATACACCTTGGCGAGACTAAGATAGATGAAGTAGTCGATGCCGCCGCCCACTGACACAATGATCAATTGTTTGAGTGTGAGAGGGCCAACGATCTTATCTGCCATCTGTACGTTTTGTGGAATTTTGAACTGCATTTGGTTTGGGTCTTAATTTGGGTTCAGGCGTATCAAAATAGTATACCAGAATTTACAGGGTAAGGCAATGTGGAAAAGGCCCGCGATCGTCTCGACAATGTGGTGAGACGCGGGGCCTTTCGATTTTGCCGGTGGAGCGCATCAGGCAGAAGGCCTGGAAGCTCGGACCGGACGGGCGTCCCGCAGCGGGGCGGGGGAGCCGGGGTGGGCGGAGGATGGTGGGGCTAGAGCCTCAGCCTACGGAGAGTTGCGAGATCCCCCAGCGTTCCCAGGGAACCGGAGTCGCGCTCATCCTGTGAGGACTGAAGCGTACTGTCTTCGGTGTCGAGAGGGGACGCTGCTTCAGGCTCTTCGTCCTCGGGATCGGGCGCTGTTCTTCTCGCTGCCCGTCGAGCCCCTCTTTTGAGCCTGCTTTCCTGTCCTCTCCTGCCTCTGTTGGCCATATGCTCGACCTCCTTTCGTCGACACGATCAGGCCTCGAGCATGTAGCTCTGATCGCTGTGCGTTTATGGTAATACTACATGTTTTACGCATTATGTCAATGATTTCTCTCACTTTTCTTCCCCTTTCACTTCTGTTACACTGCTCGCGTTATGAAGAATATTCGCAATTTTTGCATCATCGCACACATCGATCACGGAAAGTCGACGCTCGCGGACCGGTTTCTAGAGGTGACCAAGACGATTTCTGAGCGAGAGATGAAGCACGGACAGATGTTGGATACCATGGATCTCGAGCAGGAGCGTGGTATTACGATCAAGCTTCAGCCGGTGCGCATGTCTTACGAAAAAAATGGCACTGAGTATCAGCTCAATTTGATCGATACGCCGGGGCATGTGGACTTTAGTTATGAGGTTTCGCGTAGTCTCGCGGCTTGTGAGGGAGCGATGTTGGTGGTGGACGCGACTCAAGGCATCCAGGCGCAGACGTTGGCTAATTCGTATATGGCATTGGAACACGATCTTACGATCATCCCGGTGCTCAATAAGATCGATTTGCCGGCTGCAGAAGTCGAAAAGCGAACCAAGGAGCTTGTGAATGCGTTTGGCTTCTCTGAGGACGAGATTTTGCACATTTCTGCGAAGGAGGGGACTAATGTGGCCGATTTGTTAGATCGTGTTGTTGAATTGGTTCCGCCGCCAAAGGAAGTAGAGAAACATGAAGGGGCTAAGGGCCTTATTTTTGATTCAATGTACGATTCTTACCGCGGTGTAGTGGCGTATGTGCGGATGATGGATGGGGAGTTGAAGCGCGGAGATAAGATTCGATTTTTGCATACTGGATCTGAAGCGGAGGTGCTTGAAGTGGGTTATTTGCAGCTCAAAATGGTAAAGGCTGATTCACTCAAAAAAGGAGAGGTTGGTTATGTGATTACAGGAGTAAAAGCTGTCCATGATGCTGGGGTTGGGGACACGATTTGGCATACCGATTCGACCGGAAAAGATGCGAAAGAAGTGACTCCGCTTGAGGGGTATAAAAAAGTTACCCCGTTTGTTTTTGCGAGTATTTATTGTTCGGACAATTCGGACTATTCGATGTTGCGCGATGCGCTGGAAAAGCTCAGTTTGAACGATGCGGCTTTGTCTTTTGAGCCGGAGCAGTCCACGGCGCTTGGGCATGGATTTCGGTGTGGATTTTTGGGCCTTTTACATCTGGATATTGTGTTGGAGCGTCTGGGACGCGAATACGATCTTGATCTGATTGGAACGGCACCTGGTGTGTCTTATATCGTTGTGAGGACGGATGGTAAGGATGAGGCGGTTTCGAACCCGGCCTTTTTGCCAGATCCTACATACTACACAGCGATTAAGGAGCCGTGGGTGAAGGTGGAAATTTTGGTGCCGAAAGATTATGTGGGTGGTGTGATGAAGTTGTTGGATGAGTCGCGTGGCGTTTCGAAGGGTATGGAGTATTTGGATGAGACACGTGCGGTGTTGCATTACGAGGTTCCGTTGGCTGAGATTGTGATGGACTTTTACGATCAACTGAAGAGCGTGAGTTCCGGTTATGCGTCGATGAGTTATGAGTTTTTGGAGTATCGGGAGGGGAATTTGGTGAAGTTGGATGTTTTGGTGGCAGGAGAAAAGATGGAGGCACTGTCGACGATTGTGCATCGGGATGCAGCGCAGCATCGAGGGGCAATCATCACGAAAAAACTTAAAGAAATATTGTCTCGGCAGAATTTTGAGATTGCGATTCAGGCGGCGATTGGTGGAAAGATTGTGGCGCGCGAAACTTTGGGTGCGTTGCGTAAAGATGTGACCGCGAAGCTGTATGGCGGTGATGTGACCCGAAAGCGCAAATTATTGGAAAAACAGAAGAAGGGAAAGAAGCGAATGAAGATGATGGGGAAAGTTTCGGTTCCGCAGGAAGCGTTTTTGGCGATTTTGAAGCGGGATTAGGGGCAAATTGGCATCCCGAACTCCTCGTGTCTCGTCCCCTCCAAGGTTGCGTTTTGCGCGTTTTTCTGGTAAAATGTATGGATTAAATTGTATCTATGGAACCTGAAACCAAAACCAAAACACTCTCTCTGACAAAAATCGACATGGCGGTCGGTGCGGTCTTCCTAGCGCTGATTGCGACGGTTTCGTGGTTTTTGTTTGCGACCTCGGGGAATGCCTTCTTGATGGATGATGTGGCGCGCTCGGAGCGTTTGATTCGGCAGGCGGGCACTTTTACAATCGCTTACGATCAACCACTGGAGACGTATGAACCCACCGATTCTAGTGCGGTGACGCGTGCTTATCTTTCAAATACTTACGATGGACTTGTGCAATTTGACCAGGATTTTAACCTTAAACCGGCGTTGGCTCTTTCGTGGGGCATGCTCGGTGATACGACATGGCAGTTTAAGTTGCGTCCTAATGTGATTTTTCACGATGGGTCTATTTTTGATGCGGAAGATGTGGTGGTCAGTCTGGAGCGTGCGGGACTTGTTGCCATCGAACGTGTGGAAGTGGTGGATGATTTGACGATTCGTGTGGAGACGACGGATGTTTATCCGATGTTGCTCAATGCACTGACCACGATTTGGATGGTGCCGTCCGAGACTGGCGCAGATGTACGAACGCCTATCGGAACGGGACCGTATCGCTTTTTGGTCGAACAAGAGGAGGAATGGCAGTTTGAGCGCTTTTCCGATTACTGGGGGAAAGCGCCTTCTTATCCGGAGCTGGTTTTGAAATATGTACCGGATAAATTGGACCGTTTTGATGGAATACTGAATGGCGAAATCGATGTATTGGCTCAGACGCCTCCCGGTTTTGTGGATGCGTTATTGGAGGCCGGCTACCCGATCGCCAGTTTGCCCACGCTTGAGGTGAATTTTTTGCTTTTTGATTGGCAGGATAGCAATTCTCCATTTCGCCATGATGCGCTTCGTGAAGCGGTGGTTTCGGCCATTGATACTGAAGCATTGACTTCTATGGCTTCGGATTACGCACACCCAATCAACCAGTTTGTGAGTCGTGGGGTTTTTGGTTACAATCCCGATCTCGATGGTATCCCTTATGACCCACAACATGCGGAAGAAGTGGTGGACGATTTGGGAGGAGATTGGGCGCTTACGCTGGATGTTCCGGCGGGATTGGAAGATTCTTTGGGGGCATATGTTGAGGAATCTTTGGAGACGATTGGATTGAATGTGACGGTTCAGGGATGGGAAGCGGACGATTATGCGACGCGCATCGATTCCGGTCAGAGTAACTTCTACTTTTTGGCTTGGAGAAGCGATTTAGGGAATGCGAGCGATTTCTTCAATCATGTGGCTTATGGGCGCTTTAATGACGGATTGGATCAACTGATTGATATCGCGGATCGGAATCTTTTGGAAGCGGTTCGTTTGGAGCAATTTCAGGATCTCATGACTGAGGTGGTTGAGGACGAGATCATTGGAATTCCTTTGTTTGAAAGTGACTCACTCATCACCATCCAGCCGGAGCTTCATTGGGAGCCGCGTATGGATAATTTGATTTTAGCCGCCGACTTTTACTAACTCATTATGCTGACTTCACTCAAAACAAAATTGATTGCGGGAATGGTGGTTCTGCTAATCGTGGCGTTCGGCATCTCCTCGCTATTGCTCATTCAACAGAAGAAAGAAGAGCTTGGGTGGGACACTTATCTTTCGGTGAAAAGTTTTTCGGATTTGACCGCGCATCACATCATCGATGTGTATGAGCAATATTTGTCGCAGGATAGTTTCATTTATTTTAATCGGGAAATTCAGGAGTTGTTTGATCAGACGCAGGAAGTGGTGGCGATTGGGATTGCGACGTACGATGGCGAGGTTTTGTACGATTCAACCGATGAGGAGGCGCGGCAGTATACAGGAGAAACACGTTATGCAGAGGAATTTATGATGGAGCGTATTCAGGCCACGTATCCTTCCTATGAATTGGACGATGGGCGAGTGGTGTATGTGCGGACCGATGTGGAAGGGGAGGTGGACTATTTGGATGTGAATGAAAATGACGTGCGTGCGATTTCGGCGTCCGATCGGATTGAGAGTGTGATTTATCCGTTTGGGGCGCAGTATGCGCTGATCTATGTGCCGTCGTATGATGTTTTGGAGGCGCGGGTTCAAGCGATGTGGGTTCGAATCATGTTGCTGGCGGCGTTTGCGGTGTTGATTGGGGCGGCGTTTGCTTATTTCTTTTCAACAGGAGTGACTCGGCCGATTAAGAAGTTGCGTGACGGAGCGGAAAAGTTGGGAGAAGGGGAGTTTAAGACGCGGGTGGATGTGAAGACGCACGATGAGGTTGGGGTTCTGGCGAAAACATTCAATAAGATGGCCGTTGATTTGGAAAAAAGTATGGACGCGCGTGTTTATCAGGAGCGAGTGGGGAAGGAGCTGGAATTGGCGGCGGGGATTCAGCAGGATCTTTTGCCTAAGTCGATGCCTAAGATCCCAGGGCTGGACGTGTCGGCGGGAATTTTGCCGGCGGCGGAGGTGGGTGGAGATATTTATGATTTTATTCAGGCGGATGAGGAGAACTATTTTGGGTATGTGGGAGATGTGACGGGGCATGGGGTTCCGGCGGCCTTGCTCGTATCGGTGACCAGTGCGCTCATCCACAGTTATTCTCATTTGGGCGATCCTAAGCAGGTTTTGGTTGAGGCGAATAAGATTTTAAAGGACAAGACCGGGGCAAATATGTTTGTGACGCTCATTTTGTGGCATTGGAATACAAAGACTCAAAAATTGAACCTGGTGAGCGCGGGGCATGAAGTGGCGCTCAAATATACCGCGGGACCGCCGGTCACGACGGAGGAACTTGAAAAAGGCGGCATTGCGCTGGGAATGATGCCGGACATCGCGCCGCTCGTGAAGGATCAAGTGGTGGAGTGGGATTCAGGAGATTGTATTGTTTTGTACACGGATGGGGTGCCGGAGGCGTGGCGCAACGAAAAAGAGCAATACGGTATGCCGGAATTCAAGCGTGTGGTGACGCAATCGTGCGATTTACCTGCTGCGGAGGCCATCAAAACAGCACTTCTTGCCGATGTTAAGCAGTGGACCAAGAATTACGAGCAAAAGGACGACATCACGGTGATGGTGTTGAAGCGAAGCTAGGGCGCGCTGGTTGGGGGCGCGTTGATTGCGCGAGTTATTCCAGACCGGGCACTGGGTATTTTGAGCAGAATGCTTCGACCGCCTCTTTGATTTCGGCCAGCTTGGCGTCGTCGGAGTGGTTTTTGAGGGCGTCGAGGATCCATTCTCCAATCTGTTTCATGTCGTCTTCGTTCATTCCGCGCGTCGTCGCGGCCGGGGTGCCGATTCGGATGCCACTTGGCTTGAGTGGTGGTCTTGGGTCGTCCGGGATGATTTGTTTGTTGGTCGTTATGGAAACCTCGTCGAGGAGGTTTTCGGCTTCTGTGCCGCCGAGGTCAAAGCTTTCAACTGTATCCATAACCATCATGTGGTTATCGGTTCCATCTGTGATTAGCTTGCTGCCGCCGTCCATGAGTGTTTGTGCGAGGGTTTTTGCGTTTTTGAGGACCTGGGCGCCGTATTCCTTAAACTCATCGGTCATGGCTTTTTGGAGCGTGATCGCGATGCCGGCGATACTGTGCATGTGAGGACCTCCCTGCAAACCTGGGAAGACCGCTCTGTCCACGGTTTTGGCGTGCTCTTTTTTGCACACGATCAGACCTCCGCGCGGGCCTCGGAGGCTTTTGTGTGTGGTTGTGGTCATAATGTCGAATCCATGGTCCATTGGGTTGGCCATGGCATCTGCTGCTATTAACCCTCCGACATGGGCTACATCGGCCATTGTGAGAGCTCCCACCTCATCTGCAATGCGCTTAAAATCTTCATAATTGTAGTCACGTGGATACGAGGTGTATCCGCATAAAACGATCTTGGGTTTGGTCTCTTTTGCAATCTTCATCAACTCATCAAAATCTATGCGGCCCTTCTCTTCAGGGCGTGTTTTGTATCGC
>CAZEDN010000030.1:0-8216 GCA_964510905.1 uncultured Candidatus Peribacteria bacterium | reverse complement strand
CGGACAGGCTCTCATCCCCACCCTCACGGGCGGGGAGTTCCCGCTGGATTAAAAGAAGTCACCCTAGGGTGACTTCCCAACCTGAAAAGCCACTTAAAACGACGGTTGAGGTCGAATTGGAGCCAACCTTGGCTGAGCGGTTAGAGCGCATTAAAAAGAGAAAAGATTTTAACACCCTATTGGAACAATTTATGGAAGCGATTGAGGTGTCTGAGGAGGCGGAAAAACCAAAACCGGTTGTGTCTGAGTCACATTATATCCCTGTGAAAATTGACCATTATTCGCGCAAGAAAACGGGCCATATGTGTGCGTATCCAAGTTGTACGCGTGAAGGAGAGGTGTTGCATCATACTCAGCGGTTTAAGTCCGAGCGAGTTCATGACCCAGATCGATTGGTGTTGCTGTGCAAGGATCACCATCAGATTGCGCATCTTGGGTTGATTGAGAACGAGGAGGGGCCGGTGGAGACCTGGCGGTTGCGAACAGAGGCGGACAAGACCATCTTTAAATACGTCATCGATCAAAGAGTAAACGAGTATCGACGAGCGGCGGTGAGGCGGGGTGGGTGACGAGCGTGCATCGACTAGCTTAACTTGATCTTTTTGTCGGCACTGAGACGCTCTTTCAATTTTTCCTTAAATATCTTTTCGATCCTTGCGGGCGTAAAAATTCCCTGTTCAGTCACAATCTTTTTCATGAGCTTGGCCGGGACGCGATCGTGTGAGAATTTTATGCGCTCAAAATCGATGGGCTTGCAGTGATGCTTGCGACGATGGACTTGGGTGTAGACTCCGGATTTCTTTTTGGCTTTCCACATACTGAATTTGGATGTGGCCATAAACATGTACACCGGTTTTTTCATCACGTGAAATTGTGACACCAGCGCGTTGGTTCCGGGGTCCATAACGAAGTCCATGGTGCTTTTGAGCGTGAGCCCTGCGAGAAAAACCATGTCGATGTGGTCATCGAGGTGCGAAATCATGTACGACGGCACCACGCGGAATGGGATACGGGCTTTGTGGAGCGATTCAATGATTGCGCCTGTCTTTTCTGGGTCTTGCTCTGCAACGATCACGCGGAAGTGCTTTCGTGCTCGTTTGTACGCCTTGAGCACGCGCTGAATGGTTCTGCTGTTGTCGTGAATGAGGATCTCTTTCCCTTCGACGTCGATGGTTTTGGCGTTTTCGATGATCGCTTTTTCTTCCGCTTTTTCTTCACGAATCATTTCTTTTAGTTTTTTGAGGAAGATGCGCTTTTTTAGTGGGAATTTTGCTTCGGGATGATGGATTTCCTCGTCGTGTGCAAGTTTGAGGATTTCGTAAAACCCGTCGATGATCATGGCGAACTTGGGCTTTGTATTGTTTATGAAACCGGTGAGTTCCAGAAGTGATTCATAAAAATCGTGGAGATCTTGCCCTTTCAAATCTTCGACTGCACTCTTAAAACTTTCCAGCACCATGATGCTGAGATTGGTGGTTCCCAGATCCACTTCCATGTCGCGGAACAGTTCCGATAAACGATCTTGATACGCTTGTGTCATAAAGAACTTTTAGATGATGACCCGCATGGTGAGGTACATCGATGAGATTACAAGGCTGATAAATGTGAAGGGCATTCCATACTTCATGAAGGTAAGGAAGGAGATGTTTACTCCTTCTTTTTTGGCCATATCTGCGCCGATAACATTGGCGGAGGCCCCGATGAGTGTTCCGTTTCCTCCCAAGCAAGCTCCCAGCGCGAGCGCCCACCATAGCAAGTTTGGATCGACATCACCCGTAAGGCCCGCTTGAATGTTAAAAATCACAGGAACCATCAACGTAACGAACGGAATGTTGTTCAAAATCATGGAAACAAAACCGGACACCCACAACACCGCAAGCAAAAGCACTAGGTAATCCCCTCCCGAAATACTCACAATGAATCCACTCAAAACATCCAAAGCTCCCACTTTTTCCACCGCCCCAACCATCACAAATAACCCCGCAAAAAATAGTAATGTGGACCATTCGACCGAGCGCAACGATACATGCAAATCTGCCTCCTCGGCCGAAACTAACAGGAGTAATACCGCCCCGGTCAACGCAATTATGGCGACCGAGAGGTTCAGCTGGCTTTGGAATAAAAATCCCACGGTCGTTAGGATCAACACCGCTACCGCCTTCGTCATGAACGCTTTGTTGCGATACCCACTGAGGAATTTGTAATTGATTTTCTTGAGAAGCAGATGGCTGATGAACAGCTTTTTAAGATCGTTTGAAATCGGTTTGAGGTGATGCTTCCAGTGGATCGCAATGAAAAGCAGACCAATGATTAGAATTCCTGCCATGATGGGCATCCACAGATTTATGATGAACTGATTGAACGTGAGACCAGTCGCTCCACCAATGATTATATTGGGCGGATCTCCAATCAACGTCATGGCACCACCTATATTTGAAAACATGATTTCTCCAATGATGTACGGCTTGGGATCACGCCCCATTCCCTTCACCAAAGCGATCGTAATCGGCACGATCAACACGATCGTTGTCACATTATCCAAAAATGCAGAAACAAACGCCGTCACCCCACAAAACAGCACAAATAACAGGAGTGGGCTTCCCTTCGATTTCTTCGCCAACTTCACGGTCAACCACGAAAAAATCCCCGATTCCCTCGATACTTCTACCAATAACATCATGGCCATCAACAGCACAATCGTTTCAAATTCAATCGCATATATCGCTTCCTCAAAATTGAACACGCCAAAAGCGACCATCAAAACTGCCCCGATCATGGCCAGCACAGTTTTGTCGAAAACTTCAAATACGATCAACACAAAGGCCGCGATGAAGATGGCGATGACGATCCAAGAGAGCATACAGATTCGCTAAAGGGCCCTTAAGTTGCTCCCATCTTATTCCTTTGGATTGGTGATTACAAGGAGTAACTTTCGCCTCTGTCCGGCATGATCACGTCTTCGATGCCGTTTTCCGCCAGAGCGCCTTTGAACGCGTTGAGCTGCTTTTCTTCCCCGTGAACGAGGAAGGTTTGCTTGAGTCCTTTGATGCGGGTGGCGTAGTCTAGAAGGTCGCTGCGATCGGCGTGTGCGGAGAAGGCATCGATCACTTCCACTTGGGCTTTGAGGCGGTATGGTTCGCCGAAAATTTTCACTGTAGGCTCGCCGTCGATCATTTTTCGACCGAGCGTGTGTTCGGCCATGTACCCCACGATGAGGACGGTACTGCGTGGGTCTTCGATGTTGTTTTTGAGGTGATGAAGAATGCGTCCGTGCTCACACATTCCTGAGGCTGAGATGATGATGCTGGGGACGCGGCTGTTGTTGAGATCTTTGGATTCTTGAACGTTTTGGGTGTAGTGAAGACGTCCAAAACCGAATGGGTTGTCTGTGTTGCTGATGAACTCTTCTTGCGCCTCTTTGTTGAAGTCCATGGTGTGATTACGGAACACCTCTGTTACGTTTCCAGATAAGGGACTGTCTACGGTGATTGGCAGGTCTTTTGGTATTTTTTTGTCGTCGAATAGTTGATGGAGCGTGTACACCACTTCTTGCGTTCGACCGAGTGAGAAGGCCGGGATGATGATTTTTCCACCGCGTTGAATGGTGTCGGTGACGATTTTAGCCAACTTCCCTTCCACATCGGTGATAGCCTCGTGGAATCGATTTCCGTACGTGCACTCCGTGATGAGATAGTCGGCCTCTTCAACCTGGTATGGGTTTCTGAGAATGGGCAAATTGTGGCGCCCAAGATCGCCAGTAAAGAGAAGTGTTTTGTGTTTTCCGTCCTCGCTGTCGTCGATTTCGAGGTACACCACGGCCGATCCCAAAATGTGCCCCGCTTCGTATAGGGTGAGTTTCACGCCGGGAGCGATTTCATGGGTCTGTTTGTAGTTGAGTCCATGAAATTGTCGTAGCGCTTGTTCCACATCCGCCACGGTGTATTCCGGTTCGATGGGCGGTTCTCCTTTTTTGCGCTTTTTGTAGTTGTAGTATTCGGCTTCTTTTTCTTGGATGTACGCGCTGTCCATGAGCATGTATCGACAAAAGTCGCGTGTTGCAAACGTTGTGTAGATGGGACCGCGAAATCCCTTCTTTGCAAGGAGTGGAAGCGCCCCACTATGATCGATGTGCGCATGAGAAAGTACCGCGACGTCCACGCTCTCCGCGTCGAATCCAAAGTTGTGGTTCTTTTCTCGAGTTTCTTTGCGACGACCTTGGAACATCCCGCAATCCAATAGGATCTTTTTGCCATTTACCTCAAGCAAATGACGTGAGCCGGTGACTTCCTTGGCTGCGCCGTGAAAGGTTATTTTCATACGGTATTTAGACTAGGCGTCTTTCAAGCCTTCTTCAAGGGTAGCCTCTGGATTCTCGTGTGCACGAGATTCCGATTCGGCTTTCTCCTTGATAACTTTGTCTGCCTTTTTGAGGTCCGTCAAGAAATCGTTTTTCATCTTTTCGACATCCGCTTCAAAGCGAGTCATGATGTCTTGAAGCTTCTCGATGAGAGCTTGTTTCTTGGCGTCGTCAGTGTTTTGATCGTTCATTGTTTGAGTGTTTTAAATGTATAGAATTAAAAAGTGATTTGAACTAGGCAAGGTAGGTCGCTGAACCGTCCACCTTTCCGCCGGCCACCCATCCTACACCGCTTCGTAATGGGTACCATTCATATCCGTCCGATACGGTGGCGGTGGGAGGATCAGCGATCACTTCCACCTTGTCGCCTCGTGAAACTTGATCTATGCGAGCTTGGTCCAACCCAGGTCCTTGACGAACGTTGAGCTTTGAGGCTTTCACTTCCTTTTTCTCGGTTCCAAGCTGTTCGTACTCTACGAGTACGTCGGCCACTTCTCTACCATACTGCCCATGGAGTTCAGCCATTCGTGTTCCGCTCCCATATCTTAGGTCTTCGAGCATATCTGCCCCGGTTGCTCCTGATCTTATGTCCTCAATAACGTCTGCTCCGCCTTCTCCTACACCAGTCCAACCGGAGAGGTAGTACTCATCTGCTAATCGATATCCAGCTGCTGCGGTGTCTATTGTGCCCTCGCCAACGAACATTCGAGCTTTTCGTTCTGTATCGGCTATTGCTCGTCCTGCATCTTCCGTTGCTCGTCCTGAACTTATTTGTTTCCATCCAGCGGCATATTGGTCCCAATTACGGCCCATCGTTGCTCCGGCATCACTGAGGTGGCCTTTGAAATATCCTCCCAATGCAAGGAAGCCTGCACCAACGGCGTCACCGTCAAAGTCTCCCTCTCCTAGTCTCTCGAGAAAGAGTGCTTGGGCATCCGATAGATGCTTGATCGCTTCTTCAGATCGATCTTGCTCCATGCGCTCTGCATCGGATCCTTCGAAGTAAATGTTTCGGTCCGAATCCTCATTGAAGAGGTTGCGAACGAAGTTTTTGATAACTTTCATTTTTGTTTTGGTTAAATGATTAAAAGAAAAATGAAACTTTTCATTACATAATAGCAAATTTTAGAGTTTAAGTCAATGGCTTAGTGGCTTTTGGGCCGAGATTTTAACAGGTCAAAGACCGTTTCGCTAACCTGAATGGTGTTTGAGGTGCTTGATTGGGGTGATTTTTGGAGGGTGATGGTGAGGCCGAGACCTTCTTGAACGTTTTGTTGAAAGTACTGGTCGAAGACAAAGTTTCCGAGGGAATAATAGATGGGGCGGGGACCGTCGGGGCCGATGTGCCACTCGCTGGATTCGATCACGTGCGGGTGGTGTCCGATGATGATGTCGGCGCCGGCGTCGATGAAGGCGTGGGCGTGCTCGGTTTGTGAGGGCGTGGGGGTGGTGCGGTACTCGGTGCCCCAGTGGATGGAGACGATAGTGAAATCGGCCGTTTCTTCGTGGGATCGGATGAGGTCGGTGGCGGCTGTGTAGTCCAGGTGGTCGTATACCGAGTCATTGAATCCGAGGAATGTGAGTGTGGTGTCGTTTACCTCTGTGGTCCAGGTGGTTTCTTCACGGATTTCTTTGGCGTGGCCGAAGTGGTGGATTCCGGCGTTGGTTAGGTTGAGGCGGGTCTGCGTGGCGCCGTAGTCGCCCATGTCGTACGCGTGATTGTTGGCTAGGTTGAGGAGGTTGAATCCGTATTTTTGGAGGATGGGGATGATGTCGGGTCGGAAGTTGAACGTCATGGCGGTGCCGGGATTGGTGTAGTTGGCGTCGGAGATGGGGCCTTCGAGGTTAGCAAAGAGGAAGTCGGGATCGGGATCCATGCTTTCGAGCAGTTCGGGGAAGTATTCAAAGGGATAGTCATGGCCGTTTTCTTGCATCAAGGTCCATACATAGCGGCCCAACATCAGATCTCCGAAGGCCACGATGGTTACTGGCTCGTAATCGCGGATTTTGGACTCGCCGAAGAATCTGTCGAGAAAGTTGAGCTGGAGCGGTTCTGCCGTGCCGTACAACCTTGCCTGGGTCCATTCGTTCACTCCCCCATCCACGGCGAGCGTGATGGTGAACAGAAAGAATGCGGTGACAGCGCCCTGGATGAGTCGCTTAATAGTGATAGGTTTTACCGGATAGGATGGTGGAGGCGCGGTACAGCTGCTCGAGCAGGAAGAGTCGCACCATTTGGTGGGTGAAGGTCATTTTTGATAAGGAGAGAATGTGGTCAGCTTTTTTGAGGGTTTCGTCTGTGAAGCCGTGGGGGCCGCCGATGAGAAATGCTATTTTGCCGCCTTCGTGGTCGCGCTGGTTGCGTATGAAGTCTGCGAACGCTTCGGAGGTCATCTGTTTTCCGCGGAGGTCGAGTGCGATGACGGTATGATTTTCGGGAATTTTCTTCTGGAGTTCAGCGTTTTCGGTGGCTTGGTCGGATGTTTTGATCGTGGTGGTTTTGAGATCACAAAACGGACCGAGCCTTTTGAGGAATTCGTCCTCGATTACGGCGTACGCCTTTTCTTTGGTCTTCCCGACTTGGAGAATGTGGATTTTCACAACCGCATTCTAGCGTTCCTACACACCCCTGGCTAGGTAGAGGACCTTGCACGCCTCTCCACGAGTGAGTTTGTCGTTGGGGCGGAATTTGCCGGTGAGATTGCCGTATTCATTTCGATGTCCGTTCACAATGCCGAGATTGTAGGCGCTCATCACGTATGGGATTTGCCAGTGGATGGTCACGTCAGAGAACAGGCTTCGGGTATAGCTCTCGTTCACACGGTCGAGCGTCCGGAGCAGGACCGACATGGCCTCGGCGCGTGAGATCGTTTCGTTGGGTTTGAACGTTCCATCGTCGTATCCATTGATGATGTTCCCATTGTAGGCGATGGTTACCGCTTCATAGAACCAGTCGTTGGGATCCACATCGGTGAAGGTTCGTCCGGCGTGAAGTTCGAGATCGTCGATGTGCAGGTCGAACGCACGTAAGATGAGGACCAAGAATTCAGCACGGGTAATGGCGCGGTCGGGTCGGAAACTGTGATCGGGGTATCCCTCAACGATACCGTCTTCACGGAGATCCATGAGGTACCATTCGGACCAGTGCCCAGAGGCGTCTTCGAAGGGAGTGGGGTATGGGATTTCATTCGTGAAGATTTCAAACACGTCGCTTGTGGCATCCGGTGCGTCGTTCCCATCAAATAGCTGAAGGTACAAATAGTAATCGCCGGGAAGGAGCATGTCTTTGTGCGCCTCAAGATCGAAGGTTCGTGTGCCTTCATACGTTACGTCAGGCCCTAGATTTAGTCCCAAGTTGGGACCATCACATTCGAAATCGGGATCGTCCACTTCACTGTAAATGAGCAATTCGGTGTCGGCGTCATAGAGCTCTAAATAAGGGCTGCATCCGCCCAAATCGCTGTTTTCGTAGTATCCGTTGCCCTCGTTGGTCACTTCCCAATCGATGGTAATAGTGTCGGAGGTTCGGTAATGAATGTCGTCCACGTCCATTGAGAGTTCAACCATAGCAACTGGAGGTGGATCCACTTCAAACAGTGCAATTGTGGTGTATCCATTGTCCAAGTCCACTTCCAATACATAGTCTCCCTCATCAAGAGCGCCCCATTCTTCGGGGTCGTAGACTTCAAATTCCAACTCATACTCTTCAAAAGCGTCCACGGTGGTGGTTCGCTTCCCTCCACATTTAGTATCATCATCTGAAGAATCGTAGACGACATCATTCTCTTCATCCAAGATGCGATAGGGTGGATAACACTCACTGGTGTATGAAAAGTCGGCGGCACTTTCGTTATTGATG
>CAZEDN010000029.1:0-8233 GCA_964510905.1 uncultured Candidatus Peribacteria bacterium | reverse complement strand
TCGGCTTCATTCAGGGCATTCACAAGAAAAAAGACCTCATCATCACCCCGATACGGGTATTCTTTTTCGGGCTCATTGCGGTGCTTTTAACAGGAATGATCGCATTCATCGTGCTGAATCCTGCCGTATTCAACGAGCCGTACAAGTTGGTGCTTTATGAGGACAATCAATTCGCCGTGGTCCCCGAAGGTGCAGAACTGATCGAAGGACTCGAGCCCATGTTTGAACGGGGGTCCATTGCCATCAATCACTCCAAGGGATTGAACATGTTCCCTCGCGAAATACAGAACATGTTCACGAGCGTTTCACTGCCGGTTTTCATGGGAAATCTCTTTGTGAAAACGGTCACGACCCTTGGCGTTTGGATCGTGCTGATCGTGCTGTTTTACGGATTAGGCGCGAGATTCATCCGGCCTCCCAGCAGCAAACAACTCCATTTTTTCAGTGCAGTCGGGACCGGAATGGCGATCACCATGTTGACCCTGTTCCTTTTGGGCATTTTCAAGATTTTGACCCCAAACGTTGTGGGGATCACCATGGGCGTCCTCCTCTTCCGGGCGATATGGGAATCCAAACCATTGTTCAAAGCGGTGTGGCAGTACAGAACCAAGGTCTCGTATCCATCGCTATTATGGTTCATCCCATTGCTCAGCGTATTGGGCGTAACGCTCAGTTTAAACTTCATCGATGTGCTTCGCCCCATACCCATCGGGCACGACGCACTGGCTCGCTACTACAACACGCCTTCATTGCTCACGCAGTACAACGAATTGATCAGCGGCATTCCCGCGTACAATTTTGAATTGATCATCAGTTTGGGGCAATTTGTTTTCAACAGCACAATGATCGCCGTCGGCATCAGTTCGTTGGCGGGATTTTTAGCCCTCGCACTCCTGTACGACACCCTCAAATCGGTCGTCAAAAGCCAACACGCTCTATTGCTCACCACGCTATTCATCAGTCTTCCCATGGTGAGCTTTTTGATGCACATCGACATGAAAGTTGACCTGTCGTTGCTCTTCATCAGTCTGCTGGCCGTACGGTCCATTCTTGAAAAGCGATACGCCCTCGGAGGGTTATTTCTAGGAGTGGCATTCGGAATCAAATACACCGCCGCCATTCTCATCGTGACCGTCTTTGGGTTCCTTGGGTTTAGCGCATGGGGCGCATGGGGTCTCGCAATGGTCGGCCTATTGGGGCTCAGCATATTTGGGGTCATGGGCAGCATTGTCCCCTTAAAAGCGTACGCCAATGAAGTGAAAATCATCGTGGAATTGATCGGATTAGTGGGCGCCATCGCCATCGGGATCGGCCTCTTCATCAAAAAGAAATTTTCCAGAAAACTGCTCAAACCTCTCCTGGTCACAGGACTGGCCATGGTGTTGGCGTTCAGCCCGTGGTTGATCAAAAACGGATGGGATAGCAAGTCAATAACACCACAATCACTGCTCTTTGGGGAAAGCCCGCGTGTGGTTTTGGACTGGGAAGATCAAGGAATTGAACAAGAGAGCTGCCCAGTCATTACCGAATATGACTTCGATTTAGGAACCTACACCAATAATAAGGAAGGACTCTCACTCCTGGCGAGTACGTTCTGGACTTCCACCGTCAACCCAGCGCGCGCCAACGATCGCTTCACTGACATCAGCTTCATTTTCTTGGGATTTGCGGTGTTTGTTTTACTGGGATACGCCAAAGCGCGTAAAAAGAACACCAAGCTTGATAAAATCGCCCTCTTCACCCTCTTTTACGGACTGTTCTGGCTTCTCAGCGCCAACGGAGTGGTGTGGTACGGCATGATGGCTTTCTTGGGGGTTCTCATCATATACAGCGAAGTGTGGAAAAGGGAAAGGTGGCCATACGTCATTCTGGGGGTCTGGTTTTTAATGAGTTTGATTTTGAGGTTTGCCGACACCTATGTGGAAAACACCACCCTGCTCTATGCGGGAGGATTGAGTGATAAGGACTTATACGAACAGCAACGATTCGAAAACGTGATCGACATGGCCGAAATCATCAACGACGAACAAAGCGATCGAAACATCTACATTACCGAAAGTTTCATCCAGTATTTCATCGAGGAAAACAACCAACGGACCTACAGCGACAACACGCTTCGCTACTTCAGCTGTTATTTCCGCAGCGAGGATCCAGCTAAGACGCTCGCAAGACTACGAGAAGAAAATTTTGGATACATCGTTTATTCCGAAAAAGTACTGTTTGCTGAGCCGGAAGGGAAAGGCTCACTACATGAACAGTATGAGTGGCTGAGATCGTTTGCCGACCAGTATTTGATCAAAGAACTAGAAAGTCCCAACTTAGGCGTAACGCTCTATCGTGTCCCGTAAACGAATCCTCATTCTCGGTTCTACCGGATCCATTGGGACGCAAGCGCTCGAGGTGATTCGCGAAGAAAATGATGTTTTTGAGGTGGTGGGGCTGAGTGCGAACACGAACGAAAAGTTGCTCAAAAAACAGATCAGAGAGTTCGACGTACCTCACGCAGTTTTGGCTAAAGGTGAGACCGCGCCATTGGTGAAACTGGTTGAAAATGTGGACGCAGACTTGGTTTTGGTGGCAGTTACAGGAGAATCTGGGCTCAAACCAACCCTCGCCGCGATCCGTTCCAGCAAAAACATCGCCCTGGCCAATAAAGAAACGCTGGTCATGGACGGCGCTCACGTCATGCAGGAGGCCCAGCAACACGGGGTAGAGATCATCCCGGTGGACTCTGAACATTCTGCACTTTTTCAGTGCATGGGGAGGGCCGCCGGTCGAGCGGTAGAGCGTCTCATTCTAACCTGTTCCGGCGGCCCCTTCCTCCACAAAACTCCGCAAGAACTCACCTCTGTTACCGCAAAAGACGCCCTGGCCCACCCCACGTGGAACATGGGCCCCAAAATCACCATCGACTCCGCCACCTGGGTCAACAAAGGGTTCGAAATCATCGAAGCGCACCATCTTTTCGGCTTCGATTACGATCACATCGATGTGACCATCCACCCACAAAGCCAAGTTCACGGCATGATCCAATTCACCGACGGTTCTATCCTCGCCCACGTCTCCCCTCCCGACATGAAACTCCCCATCCGATACGCCCTCCACTATCCCACCGACATCCCGCTCGACCAGAGCTTTATTGAGGCGGCCTCCCTCAAAGAACTGAGGCAAGGATTCACATTCCTCCCTCCTGAACACGACGCACTCAAAGGCATCCAAATCGGCTACCAAGTCGGCCGCCAAAACGACCCTACCATTGCCCGTAGGTTCGTCCACGCCAACGATGCCGCGGTCCACAACTTCCTCAATGATAAGATCAAATTCCTCGAAATCTACGCCGCAATAATCTCCGAAATCTCACTCCACTGACCCTTCCCGACGACGTGAACTCTGCCATGCGCCTCAAAAGCACGCCGCACGTCATCCACTCCCGCATCCGCGGTATGCCCGATGACGGTCGTTCCGCGATGCTGCACACGAATCGTACCAATGCCTTCTGTCCCGCGGTCGTTGCCTTGCAATCGATGATCCACCAACCACACATCCACTTCTTCCCCCGCAAGTGACTCAATATCTGCAAGAGAATGCACGCCACGGTACCTACCGCCCGCCTCCCGAATCGCCCGTTGAGCCACCGCATGCACCCGTACATCATCATCCAGTACTGCAAAAACGGTTCCTTCTGGACATTGCAGGCTCTGAATCACTGCAGGATCCGTTTGAGGTAAGTCTAGGCAAGAACGCCAATCTCCTTCAAAGCTATCCGTTTGAGAAATCTGATTCAAAAAGGCCTGAAATTGGAACCATTCCGTATGAACACGTTCAATCAATTTTCGATCTTGAGGTTCAAGCGATCCCTCCAATAGGAAGGTTAAATCGGAAACCATGACCGTTGCCGTATTGACGATTTCATGCACCGCCATACCAATATCCGATTCTGGATGCACGGCAGAAATCGCCTCAATAACGGAGGCCATCCTCTTTACCGCCTCCGACAGATGAGATTCTCTCGTATACGCCTCAGGATCTCCGCGATAATCTGGCTGATAAAACGAAACCTGCTCCAAAAGCGGCCCCCACTCCTTCACACGAGGTAAATACGACAACTGCAACATCCGAATCGCCTCCACACGATCGTGCCAACCCGGTTCATAATCCACATGCAGTCGATTATCACTTGCGCCACTGCGGAGTGGGCTCAACGACTCGTGCGTTAGAGCGTTCATCGCTCGAGCTCCTCGAAATACATCGTCCCCTACCAGTTGCGCACAATGCGGAAACCACTGAGCAAAATCTTGCACACCATTGGAAGCAAAAAACGCCAAAGGCCCTTCACGTAAAAGCGCTTCCACCTCTTCCTGGTGGTGGTTCCCCATCCCAAAAGCGCCAAACAACGGCTGCCCATGAGGGATGCGACCATCTGCGGGGCGCTCATCACGTGGCCGAGTCAAAAATTCCCGATGATCGGTCATAACCCCTCCAACCGCTTTCAATTGATGAAGCAATCCAGAGTCTAGGTGTCTAGTTGCTGTTGTCGATGACGAAAGTCCCGACATAATCAATCGCGGCTCCAATGCTAGAATCCGTTCCACTACTCGATCACGCGCCACTTGTTCAACCGAATCGGAAGGAGCAATCACATCTCTATACTGCGAATCACTGAGGATCGCCAAGATCCGATAACTAAGTCCCTGAAGATCAAGGGCATCTTCGGCACAAGTATCTAGCATCGTAGTCATCAACGGATCGTTCGCTGTTATGACCACATCAACCGGTTCAGCATGTTCCGACATAAAGGGCTTGTTTAAGGGGTAAGTTGAGCTATACTCAAACGGCCTTTTGGAAAAAGATTCTACGTTAATTTCTCAAAAAATCAATGCATTTTGCTATTTTCCTCGCCGCGGGAAACGGAGGACGAGCACAAGTCCCCAATAAGCTATTCTTCGAAGTAAACAAAAAACCGCTTTTGTGGTACCCCCTCAGCACCCTTCATAATCATCCTCAAATCGACCAAATCGTGCTCGTGATTCGTGATGTTGACCAGCCACAAATCAAAAAATGGCTCGAAGAATGGAAAATGGCCAACGTTCTCCTCACAACAGGAGGGGAAACGCGCCAGAAAAGTGCTCAAAACGGATTCAAAAAACTCCCCAAAGTCGCCCCGAATGACCTCCTTCTCTTCCACAACGCAGCCAACCCATTCGTGACCGCTAGAGAAATCACACAAACCCTCAAAGAAGCTAAAAAAACGGGAGCCGCTTTCGTGGCCCACCCTGCCGTTGATACGCTCAAACAGGTTGGGAAAGCCGTAAAAACCCTCGATCGCACAACGATATTCCACGCTCAAACCCCTCAAGTGGTTCGCGCTGACCTATACAAAAAAGCGCTCGAAGCTGGGGTCCAAAGTACCGATGAAATGATGCTCGTCGAAGCGCTCGGCATCCGACCTGAAATGGTCCTCGCCAGCGCAGACAACATCAAAGTCACCACGCCACGCGACCTCGAATTCGCCCGATTCCTCCTGAAAGACGTCAATATTCGCACCGGAATCGGCCAAGACAGCCACAAATTTGATCGCGAACACAAAGGACTCACCCTCGGTGGCGTGCACCTTTCCGAACACCCAAAAACCGACGCCAATTCAGATGGAGACGTGATGATCCACGCGTTGTGCAACGCCATTCTTCAGGCGCTCGGCGAGGGCTCATTTAGTAAAATCGCAGACCCTATGTGCAAGCAAGGCATCACCGACAGTAGCGAATACCTCAAAAAAATCCTCAAAAAAATGACCACCCAGGGTTTCACAATAACCCATGCCGGCTTCCAGCTCGAAGGCGCCACGCCCCAAATCGACCCCCTCACCGGCGACCTCAAATCTAGTCTCTCCGAGCTTCTCTCGCTCGACCCAAGCCGCATCGGCATCACCTCTACCACCGGCGAAGGGCTGACCCCATTCGGCCGCGGGGAAGGTATTCAATGTCTCGCCACCGTCACGCTAAAAACCCTCTAAAAAATCCCCTCAAGATGACCCTTCAATCTGTAAAATCGCCCGCAAAAGTCAATCTCACACTCGATGTGCTGGGCGAAGATCCTTCCGGATACCACCGAATTCTCACCGTGTATCAAGAAGTCCCAACACTCTTCGATGAACTCACATTTGAACCGCTCAACACCCCCGAAATCATCGTCGAATGCAACAATCCAGACGTCCCCGAAGACAACACCGTCCTAAAAGCCGCCCAACTCCTCCACAAAAAAACACCCAAAAAAGGCGTCAAAATCACACTCACCAAAAACATCCCAACACAATCCGGACTCGGAGGCGCCTCCTCCAACGCCGCCACCACACTCAAAGAGCTCAACACACTCTGGGGACTGGACCTCATGCGCGGCGAACTACTCACCCTCGGCACCGAAATCGGCATGGATGTCCCATTTTTCATCTTGGGAGGCACTGCATTGGGCATGCACTTCGGCGAGCACCTCATGCCGCTCCCTTCTCCTAAAATCGACATCGAAATCATCCAAACCGACATCAAAATTCCCACCCAAGACGCGTACACAAACCTCGACCCGCTCCGCTGCGGCGGAAAAGAAAAAGAGACCGGTCGCCTCGCCAAAATTCTACAAAACGAGAAAAAAGGACCGATCGAACCGCTCATTCACAACGACTTCGACTCACAATTTTTCGGCGATCATCCAGAACTGGGACAACAATATCCCGGCGCCCATTTATGCGGATCCGGCGGTGCCCTATTCCGCGTAAAGCCGCATAACGATTGACAAAACAGACCATAGGCATAAAATAATCCTCCACGATTAATGTAAGCCTCATGGACAAAGATGGCCCCAAGCCACCCGAAACCGTAGACCTTGAACGCTTAACACAGCTAGCAGGGGAGTTTTGTGTTGAGGCAGCAAGAATAATGCGCACAGGAATATTTAATAAAGGGTACATCCATTTTGATGATGGTCAACAATCGATGGCAGGGATTGGTGGTAGTGGAGCAGCGCTTGAGAGAGATCGATGGTGGGTCTGGGCGCCATTCTTAGAAACCGACAAGGCCACCGGAAAGCCTGGTTGGAGTATGACCGCGTACCATTACAACACGGAATATGAACGCGAACATGACAAACCAGCAGAAGGAGGAGTAAGAATTAGAATAGAAGGCGGAACACCGCCTGTCATTACCGCATATACATGCGAGGGCTATGACGAAAAAACTTATGGACCAACCCACAGCACAGATACAGCACTAGAAGGCACTATCCCATTACAAGACAACCCCGAACTCTCAGCCCTAGTTAATGAAGCACTCACATTGGTTGTAGAGAATATACGCAGCGCTCCCACGCCGCCCGAGTCTTGGAGTATTCAAATTCTAAATGTCACAAGAGCCATCGCAAGCCGTCTGAGAAATCTAGGCCGAAGCTCCTCTTTTATCGTGGCCGAGGAAGTCGATTAAGTCCATCAAACAGTCCACGGTTAGGCGTTAGAACTCTTCGACAAATCAATTCATGGACCAGTGGGCAAACTCTTTCTTCTGCCGCTTGCCCAACATCGGTGACTTCTCCGCCAGACAAACGCAAATGATGATTCATTTGGGCTAAGTTGGTCACCAACGAAAAAGAACCAAATTGAGGCTCTCCGGGCTTATTAGTATAACCCACAGAGCGAGCACGCTGAGCTTCTGGTGCCGTAGACATCGCCACAAAATCAGAACCACTCCTTTGCAAAGATCGAATTTGCGCTGGACTTTCATAACCACGCCCTGGGCGCCAAAAAATTTCACCTCTGCGCAGCTCGATCCCTAGATCACCAGCAACTGTCTGAGCTAAAGCAGCCAACTCAGGGGAATAAAGATTGGCCTGGTTATAAAAATACTCGTCCCCTCTATAATCAAATTCTGAATCACGTCTCGCATGATCTGCAAACCAACGCTCATCTTCTGGAACACCAAAGTCAAGGTCAAAGCCCATAACATGATCCGTCACTAGTGCGACTTCTCCCACCTTGTAATGGGCCGCATTTACCGCTCCTACTGCATTGGTGGTGATGATATCTTGAATTCCCATAGCCCGGCAAATCGCCACATAAAATCCAACCGCTGCCGCTTTAACTTCGATGTTATCAATCTGACGAAACACTCCATCGAGTGCGCGGCATAATTTTTGATAAAAATGAACCCGACCATCAAAAACCAACATGGTTTCAGGTTCACCATCTTTTATC
>CAZEDN010000028.1:0-8338 GCA_964510905.1 uncultured Candidatus Peribacteria bacterium | reverse complement strand
GTCTCCGCAAAAACCGATTCCAAAACAGAAGGATGACAAGAAGCCGGACGAGCAAGAAGTTCAACGGTTGGTAGCGGCGTGCCAAAATGGCGATGTGGATTCGTTTGGTGGGCTTTATGACATGTATATCAAACCTGTTTATCGGTATGTTTATTATCGAGTGAATCGTGAAGAAGTTGAGGACGTGGTTGAGAATATTTTTGTGCGCGTTTGGGAGAATATAGACAAGTATAAACCCGGGAAGCATCCGTTTTCTTCGTGGCTATTTCGAATCGCGCATAATCTGGTGGTGGACCATTATCGTTTTCATCGGCAGCATATTTCGCTTCATGATCGTTTGCCCAAACATGTTAATCAGTCTAGTGATGATCCGGTGGACTGGGCGGGGCAGCGACTCAATCAAGATCAGGTTCGCAAATCGTTGACCCAACTCAAGGATGTGCACCAGCAGGTTTTAGTGCTCAAGTATTTGAGTGGATTTGATAATAAAGAGATTGCGGAAGTGATGGGACGAAAAGTGGGCAACATTCGGATCCTTCAATATCGAGCGCTCAAAGAGTTGCGTCAGATCTTGGAGGGAGAAGGAGTAACTCGTAACGATTAACCTTATTTTCACGTTATAAACTTTGCTATGATCGCCTGGCTCAAAAAGCGGCAACAACTCGATCTCCTCGAGAAAAAACTGCGCGAAACCGCGGCTCGACAGCGGCCGATGGTGCGTACACGCCAAACCGCGCTCAAAAAGCGTTTGATGATGCGTATCGATCGTACCATGGCGCGGGAGGAGGTTGGTTTTGAGCAGTTGGCGGAACAGCTTGAGAAACTCAAATTGACGGTCGAACCTTCGGCGGCGTTTAAGATGCACGCTAAACAGGGGGTTTTGGATGTGCTCACTCTTCGCAATCAGCGTTTGTGGCTGCAAGATTTGGTGCGCGAACTGTTGGCCCATCGTCGGGTATGGGCGACTGTGACCGCTTGTTTCTTGCTGGTGGCGTTTACCCTGGGATATGTGATTCAGATGCCCATGGTAGAGGCAGCCAAAGTGAGTGTGGTGGATTCTTTCCGTGGGACAGCTCATGTGGAGCGCGCGGGAGCTATTCTACCGTTGGAAAATGGATTTTTAATACAAGAAGGGGATGTGATTGTGACTGAAGGAGATGGATGGGCCGATTTGGTGTTTGTGGATGACAGTTTGCTGACGGTAGGACCGGAGACGACATTGACCCTTTCGACGTTGTGGGTGGACCTCGAAAATGAGGCGAATACATCGGTTGAGGTGGATGTGAAGCAGGGCCGTGTGTGGACTAAAGTGGTGAATTTGGCGGCTGGAGGTTCGTTATTCAGTGTTTCGGTGGATGAGGCGCAGTTTGTGGTGGAACGAAAGGCGACGTTTGATGTGATGGCCTCGGAGGAGGGGACGCACTTGCGTGTATTCTCTCATTTAGTGGATTTTAGTGTTCGAGATGGGGAGACGGTGCGTGATGGTACACTCGGGCCAAATTTGACGATGACATTGGGCGATGGAGAGTTAGTGATTGAAAAGATCGAAGATGTGAAACGGTTGGCGCAGGATGACGTGTGGGTTCAGACCAATTTGGATAACAATGAGAAGTACTTGGAACGATTGCAGGCGTTTTATGAGGAGCGGGCAACGCAGCAGGCCGGAATGTTGCCGGGAGATCGGTTGTATTTCCTAGAGCGTTCGGCGGAAAAGGCTCGTTTGATGATGACGTTTGGAGAAGAAGCTTGGTTGGATTTTCATCGACACTTGGCTGAGAAACGTTTTTCGGAAGCGGCGGTATTGATGAGTCAAGGTCATGCTGAGGCGGCAGAGACGGTGCTTCAAGATTATCAAGAAACGTTGGTGAATCTGGCGGGAAAGAGTCCGGAGTATACCGATCATGCACAGGCAGTGTTGGCGGAGAGTAAAAAAATGATGGATGGTGTGGGTTCGACGGAGGAATCTTTCCATGGCGTTCGTGCGGTGGTGGAGGAGACATCGGCTTTGCTGGTGAACGATGAGAAAGAGCGGAGTGTGATTCACTTGGAAACGGCGGCGAACCGATTGGAGTTGGCATTGGATTTGATCGAAATCGGAGCGTACGATTTGGCATTGCAGGCGATTCAAGATTATCAGGTCGGATTGACGGATGTGATCGATGGCTTGTCGGAGTTGGAATTGGAGGCTCGTAAAGAAGTGGTGATGGAAATTTTGGATCAGAAATTGCGTGATTTGCAGATGCTCAAACTGATTTCAGCACAGTTGTATGTGTTGGTGAATGGGGAACGAGAGGCGAGCGCCGAGGTGCAAGCCGAGGTGGAGTCGGTGTACGCTGATACGTTGATTCAACTCAACACATTGGTGCTCAACTTAAAGGATCGTGCCGTGTTGCAGTTGGGCGTTTTCTTGGAAGATGTGAAGTACGATGAGGAAATTCAAATGCAGGTATTGAGTAGTTTGAAGAAGAGTGTGGACTTGGATTTTGAGTTCATGCAGACGATCAATGATTTGGAATCGTTTTATGCGGATGAGCGTTTGGATGTGGTGATTGTAGAGGATGAAGTGGTGACTTCGGAACAGGAAGAAGTTCTTCCTTTGGAGGAGTATTTACACAATCAAGTTGAAAACACCGGGGCTCCTCAAGATTTAGAGGCGGGAGCTCTTTGAGTATGGAGTATGTGGAAGTTAATATTTAGTATTTCTATCTATGTCTCTCCCGATCGTAAGTTTGCTGATGGTCTTCCTACTGATCATGGTGCGGAAGCTCGGCAACATTAAGCTGCATATCTGGCAGATCGTTTTGTATGGAGCGTTGGCGGTGTTGCTGACGGAGCAAGTTTCGGTGGGAGATGCGTTGCGCGCGATCGATTACGATGTGTTGCTGTTTTTGTTTGGGGTGTTCATCGTGGGGGAGGCGTTGCATTACAGTGGGTATTTAGCGCACATTTCTTATAAGTACTTTAAGCGGGCGAAATCGGTGGATTCGTTGATTTTGTTTGTGTTGTTTGGGATGGGACTGTCTTCCGCTTTTTTGATGAATGATACGACGGCGATCATCGGGACGCCGGTGGTTTTGCTGTTGGCGCGGAAGCATAAGATGCATCCACAGCTCATGTTGCACACGTTGGCGATTGCGATCACCACAGGGAGTGTGATCAGTCCGATTGGGAATCCGCAGAACTTGTTGATTGCGATGCATGGGGATATCCCGAATCTTTTTGTGACCTTTTTTCAGTATTTGTTTATTCCCACGGTGATCAATCTGTTTATTGCGTATGTATTGCTTCGGTTGTTTTATCGGGAGCACTTTGTGAAGGGGGAGTTGGCGCACTCTCAAGAGCCGATTCGTGATCATGATTTGGCGTTGTTGTCGAAAGTGTCGTTGGGATTGTTCATGGTGCTGTTGTTATTGAAGATAGTGTCGGTGTCGGTTCCGCTCGGGATTGATTTTCGGCTCACATTCATCGCGCTCATCGCGGCGTTGCCCATCCTGTTGTTCAGCCCAAAGAGGGTGACGATTTTGAAGCGGATTGATTGGTATACATTGGTGTTTTTTGCGGCGATTTTTGTGTTGATGGAGGCGGTGTGGCAGACCGGATTTTTCCAAAGTTTGATCTTGAGTATGTCGGTGGATATGACATCAACACCTGTGATTTTAGGAACTAGTGTGGTGTTGAGTCAGCTCATTTCGAATGTGCCGTTTGTGGCGTTGTTTTTGCCGATGTTGAGTTATGCGGGAGCGGGCGCTCATGAAATGATCACATTGGCAGCGGGAAGCACGATCGCGGGAAATTTATTCATCTTTGGTGCGGCGAGTACGGTCATTATCATTCAGCAGGCGGAACGACGCGCTGGCGAAACCCTGCGCTTTTTTCAGTTTGCCAAGGTGGGTGTGCCTCTGACGCTCCTCAACTTAGCGGTGTATTGGGTGTTTCTAGCGTGAGCTCCAGAGATTCCCACGCGAACTGGAAAGAACCTCCTCGGATCATGATCCTCGGAGAACCTTTCTCGCTATCGCGGGACGTTTCGCTTAGGGAATCCTGAAACTCACGCTGTTAGACTCCCATTCCCACCAAACCTAAGATGAGGCCGCAGCCGGCCACGATGGCGCCCACCATCCAAAAGCGCATGGTGATTTGGGATTCAGGCCAGCCCATGTGTTCGAAATGGTGGTGGAGTGGCGCGATGTGGAACACTTTCTTTTTAAAAAATTTCTTAGAAGAGAGTTGGATGATGACAGACAGCGTTTCGATTACAAAAATGAATCCTACAAATGGCAAAATGAGCACGGAATCGGTGAGCATCGCGATGACCCCTAGGGTGGCGCCCAATGACAGTGCTCCCGTGTCACCCATATAGAATTTGGCGGGAGGAATGTTGAACCAAAGGAAGGCCAAAGTGGCGCCTACTATGACCATACAGAACGCGGCGAGAAGAAGAAGCCCTTGCATGTAGGCGATGGCGGCAAAAGAGCCGAATGCGATGACAGAGAGTCCGCCTGCCAGTCCATCCAGTCCATCGGTGATGTTGACCGCGTTGGCGGTGGAGACGATTACCAGGATGAAGAGCGGGATGTACCAGGCGCCGATGATGAAGTCGCCGATGCCGGGGACGTGGATTTGGTCGTATCCGAGTTTAAAGTAGAACCAGGCAGCACCTAGGGTCGCAAAAAGGATGAGCCAGAGAAATTTAGGCTTTACATTGATGCCTTTACTCCGGCCGAGGCCTTTGATGTTTAGATAATCGTCCAGGGCACCGAGCAATGCCACGGTGAGCAGCGTGAAAATCGGTAGGTACGTCTCTTTTCGGTTGAGGAGGGAGTGGTCGAAGATGCCGATGTATGAAAACAATCGTGTGAGCCCCACGACGATGAGTGCGCTTCCCCAGATTAAGATGCCTCCCATGGTGGGGGTTCCGGTTTTTTTGGCGTGGAGCGCGTGATAGAGTTTAGCGATTTTGCCATCGGTGGCCACTTCACGGATCTGTTTGCCGATGCCCCATTTTTTAAGGAGTTTGATGAAGGTTGGCGCCAGCGCAAACGCGATCACAAACGCCAATCCAAACGAGGCGAAAATGAGTGAAAGGTGCCGAACCGTTTCGGTGATGGGGAAGATATTCATGTTCCGATTTTACCACGTATAGCTACTGTATACCCAATCAATCAGTGCCTGAGTTTCACTAAAGCGGTCTTCGCTGGCAAGAACTACGGTCATGATCTGTTGGTCTTCAGGAAAAGTGGAGACGGTGATGAGGCATTCGCCTGCTTCGGGGGTTCGGCCGGTTTTGAGACCGTGCACTTCGACGCCTTCAAGTCCGACGCCGGTTTCGAGCAGCTCATTGGTGGAAAGGTATTCGTGGGTGATGCCGCTCGCACTTTCCGCTTCATACTTGACAAAATCGACCGGTTCCATGAGGAATTCGTTTTGGAGCGCGTACATGCTGAGTAGGGCGAGATCTTGGGCGGTGGAGTAGTTGTAGCCGCTGTCAAAACCCATGGGGTTGGAGTAGTGCGTGTCGGTGAGGCCCAGTTTTTCGGCCTTTTGGTTCATTTTTCGGACGAAGTTCTCCATGGAGCCGGCATTGTACTCGGCGAGTGCCATGGCTGCGTCGTTCCCGGAGGCGATCATCATGCCGTACATCAAATCTTTGACGGTCATTTCTTCGCCGGCGTTGAGCCAGACGATGGATCCCTCCATTTCGGCGGCGTTGGTGCTGATTTCAACGATGCTACCGGGGAGTTCTTCTTCGGCGATGATGAGGGCGGTCATGAGTTTGGTGAGGCTGGCGATGGGGCGTTGTGTTTTACTGTTTTTCTCGAAGAGGATTTTTCCAGAAGTGAGGTCGATGGCGAGAACAGATTGGGCGGTGAGTTCGGGATTTTCGATTTGTTCTTCAATTTGGGGGAGCGGCTGAACGCTCAAGATTGGTTCACGTTGCCAGGGCGCTTTGTGCGCAAAGTCGGCCTGCGACAGGGGGGCCGCGTGCAGGGTGGATGCCAAGAGGAGTGAGAGTAGAGCTTTGAGCATTACGTTGTGATGATTTTCCATTCTCCTTTCGGAAGGTCACCCAACCGATAGGGTCCCATTTTCAGGCGCTTCAAATATACCACGGGACATCCGATCGCTTTGAACATTTTCCGAATTTGTCGTTTACGGCCCTCGGTAATTGTGATTTGGAAGCGATTGGGTGCATTTCGGTGAGTGATTGTACAGGGTTGGGTGTGATAGGTTCCTTTTTCTTCTTTGATGTCGATGCCTTCTTCGAGGCGGGATAGCTGTCCTGGAGGTGGTGCGTTTTTGAGTTTTACGTCGTACACTTTTTTGCCGCCGTGTTTGGGGTGGGTCATTTTGTAGAGAAGGTCACCGTCGTCTGTTAGAAGGAGTAGACCTTCAGTTTCTTTGTCGAGACGGCCTACTGGGTTGAGGTGATGGTATTTTTCAGGGAGAAGTTCGTAGATGGTTTGTTCGACGTTTGGGTCATATTTGGTGCACACATAATCGGCCGGTTTATGGAGCATGACCAGCGTGGATTCGGTGGGCGCTTGGAGCGGTTTCCCATCGATGGTGATGGTGTCTTTTTGAGGGTCGATGGGGGTGCCCAACTCAACCGGTTTTCCGTTCACGTGAACGTGGCCTTCTTCAATGAGGGCGTCGGCTTTTCGGCGGGAACAGTGTCCTGTGCTGGCGATGAATTTATTGAGGCGCATGGATGACCCAGGTCACTTTAATAGAAGTGTTGACTGTTGACCTCCATCCAACTTGCGTAGTCTAATCCCAGCTCGAGAAGAATGTCTGCCTCGGTGGTCCATTCGGCGGGTGTGTACTCCTGTGGGACCTCTTCCATTACAAATCCTGAGGGGATGAAATGTTCGGTAACGTAGCTCATGAAGTCACTCGATTTGATGGTTGCAGGATCTTGACCGCTCAAAAGTGAAGTGAGCGGAACGGTGCGGGTGACTTGAACGCTTTGGTTGGCAGCGTTTCCGTAACGCACCACATCAAACCCAAATCGCCCGAGGAAATACATGGTTTCAGTCGCGAGACCATTTACGCCGGTCCCGTTCATGACTTGGAAGGTCAGGTCGGCCATGTGCACTTCTGGGTGCATCAATACGAGATCGGCAAACAATTGAATGTCTGAGTAGTCTTCTACATAAGGGATGAGCACAAACGATCCGCCATATTCTTCACGTTCAGGGGTGAAGAGTAGCCCTCCTTCGGTGAGCGGATTGTCGTTGAGCACCCAGGTGGACATGTTGGTGGTGTCGAAGTCGTCGGCAATTTTGGCGAGATACACCATTTCGTCCCATGCGAGATTTGTGCCGAAATTATCGCGGATGACATCGTAGATGTTTTTGAGGCGATTGGGGTTGGCCAGAACACCGAGGCTCATGGCGCGATCCTTCATGGCTTGGAGAACCTGTTGTTGACGCGCGGAACGGTCGAAATCACTTGTGGTTTGGCGGCTGCGAACGTATTTGAGGGCGGTTTCTCCATCGAGGTGTTGGGATCCTATCCCGAGTGCAAAGGTTTGGAATCCGATGGTTCCGTCTTCCGCGGGATAGAAGGGGTCTTCGATCGCTTCATCTACATAGATGTCGAGCCCCCCGAGGGCGTCCACTATCTCTACAAATCCATCAAAATCCACTCGGGCGTAATAATGGATAGGAATATCAAGAATTTCTGAAACGGTATCCAAGAGGACTTCGGCACCCATTTCGTAGGACTGTTTTTCGGGGACGTTGTTGTAGTATTGTTCTTCTTCGGCGACCAGTTCCATGATGGTGTTGATGCGGTTGCCTCCGTACAGTTCTTCGATTTCCACATAAAGGTCACGCGGGATGGACAACATGGAAACGTAATTGAGGTCGTGGTCCAGGCTAGCCACCATGATGGTGTCTGTGAGGTGGGCTCCGTCATGTTCGTCGGTGCCGGTGCCGAGAAGGAGGATATTGGTGTGATTTTCGAGGTCGGTTTTGATCTGTTCGCTGAAGGCGGAAAGGATCACTTCTTTGACGGAGAATTCGTCAGCCATGGTGATTACATTCCAGGTCATTTTTCCGAAAGCGACGAGGACGACGAGTATTATAGCCGCCCATACGTAATGGTGCTTTACAAAGCTCAATGGGAAGCGGAACCAACCTGATTTTCGTTTGATTTTTTGGCCAAATTCTTGCTTGATTGCGTGGATTTCTTGTTGGGGACTTGGTGCCGGCGCCTTTCGTTCCTCTTGGGGACGTTGTGAAGGTGGAGGGCCTTTGATGGGCTTTTTCTTGAAGTCGTCCATCTGTAAATTACTTAAAATTCCGGGAAGTTTGCGCGAACAAAGATACCCGAA
>CAZEDN010000027.1:5651-8446 GCA_964510905.1 uncultured Candidatus Peribacteria bacterium | reverse complement strand
CAGATTGCGAATTTCTTTGTCCTCCTGCGGCAAAAACTCATGCAACGGCGGATCCAACAAGCGAATCGTCACCGGCAATCCCTCCATCACTTCAAAAATGGCCATAAAGTCTTTTTTCTGAACCGGCAACAATTTGTCCAGCGCCTTCACACGCCCTTTTTCATCATCCTTTGATAAAATCATCTCACGCATCAATGCAATCCGGTCCTCTGCAAAAAACATATGCTCCGTGCGACACAATCCAATTCCTTCCGCACCAAAATCACGCGCCACCTGACAATCTTCCGGCGTATCCGCATTCGTGCGCACCTTCATCTCGCGAACCTCATCCGCCCACTCCATAAGTGTCATGAACGCACTCCCCAGTTCCGGCTCACACATGGGCACTTCACCCACCACCACTTCTCCTTTTGTTCCATTCAGCGTGATCACTTCGCCTTCATTCACCACCGTGTCGCCGACCGTAAATTTGAGCGCTTTTTTATTGACCGTGATCGCGCCCGCGCCCGCCACACAGCATTTTCCCATGCCCCGGCACACCACCGCCGCATGGCTGGTATTCCCTCCTGTTGAGGTAAGGATTCCTTCGGCCGCATGCATGCCATGGATATCTTCAGGGCTGGTCTCTTTGCGCACCAGAATCACTTTTTCACCGTCTTCGGCCCAGTCCGCCGCCGTGTCCGCATCAAACACCACACGCCCAACGGCAGCCCCCGGAGATGCCGGCAATCCTTTCGCCAAAACGTCATATTTTTCGTGGGGATCGATCGACGGATGCAACAGCTGTTTTAGCTGATCCGGATCCACGCGCAACAGCGCCTCATTTTTGTCGATCAGCCCTTCTTCCACCATGTGTACAGCGATCTGAACCGCCGCCTGTGCCGTTCGTTTTCCACTCCGCGTTTGCAGTATGAAAAGTCGCCCTTTTTCAATCGTGAATTCCAAATCCTGCATCTCCCGATAATGTTTTTCCAATCGATCTTTAATCATGTCCAGCTCGTTATAAATTTTGGGCATATCTTTCTTCATTTTCTCAAGAGGCAACGGAGTTCGAATCCCCGCCACCACATCCTCTCCCTGTGCGTTCATCAAAAACTCTCCATAAAACATCGCCTCACCACTCGATGGGCATCGCGTAAACGCAACGCCCGTTCCCGAATCATTCCCCATATTCCCAAACACCATCGCTTGCACATTCACACCGGTCCCGATGTTGTGCGGGATGCCGTGCAGATTCCGATACGTATTCGCCCGTTTATTATTCCAGGACTTAAAGACCGCTTCTACCGACAGTCGTAACTGATCCTCAGGATCTTCCGGAAAGCCTCCCTTCGTATTTTTCTTGATGATTTTTTTAAATGTTTCCACAAGGCCCTTCCAGTCCTCCGCTTCCAATTCTGTGTCCAATTTTACGCCTTTTTTCTCCTTCAAAGCCTCCAACGCTTCCTCAAATAACTCATGCTCCACTCCCAACACCACATCTCCAAACATCTGCACAAATCGACGATACGCATCGTATGCAAATCGTTCATCTTTCGTTTTCGCAATCACCCCCTTTACCGTCTCATCGTTCAATCCCAAATTCAAAACCGTATCCATCATCCCGGGCATCGAAACCTTCGCTCCCGATCGCACCGAAACGAGCAACGGATCTTTAACATCCCCAAAACGTTTCCCCATATTTCCCTCCAACTCTGCCAACTTCTCCTTCATTTCTTCAAAAAAACCTTCCGGATATCCCTCATTCAATAAGTAGTAATTGCACGCCTCAGTCGTAATCGTAAAACCGGGCGGAACCGGAAGCCCCAACTTAGTCATTTCGGCTAAATTCGCGCCTTTCCCCCCAAGCAAATCTCTCATATCCGCGGAGCCCTCCGAGAACGCATAAACGTATTTCATGCGCATACTTTAGCGAAGAAAGAGACACATGACAACGCGACGGTATTTGACAAATTTTAGGTAAAAGCTTATAATCTAACACTTTAGTATCATGATTTATGCTCCCACTCGAGCACCTCGGAAATGACTTGCCAGGGATCGACCCAGGATCACATCTAGGGCAACTGTTAAAATTTATCGGGAAACACCAAAGAGGGCTACATATGCATCTCACAGGCTATTATGGCCTGGATCCAGATAATGCTGAAGAAGCCGTAGCGATGCTACTAGAAAAAATTCTAAACATGTTTGCCAATGGAAGAAAAGAGCCATTAACACCAATAGAGTTAAGGGAGAAAATAATGGAATGTGTGTGGGCCTGCAAAGGATCTTTCCACAGAGAATTCATCAGAGGAGAAAGCATAGGACGACAAATGCTTCTTTATCATCCCACCCGTTTTGCAAGACTAGATGGGACAGAGCACGTATCCGAAGGAAGTCCAGGAAGAGAGAGAAAATTACGCGAACTGGCCAAAGAAATTCCAGAAGTCGTAAGCGAAACATGTCGCACCGCCTTAGAGATGTGGCTCTTTCACAACATGAGTTTCAAAGAAATTGCAGAAGATCTAGACATTTCCCTAAGAGCGGCACGCTATCGCATTCGTACCGCGCTAGAAATTTTAAAAGCTAAAAGAGAAAGAGAAGCTTCTGAACAAAGAAGGCTTGATTTGATAGAAAGAGTCAGAGCCTCTACTACCACCCCCTCGTCTTCATAGCCTCCTCTAAACGCTTGAGTGCCACCACAAACGCCGCCTCCCTGAGCGTACAGCTGTGCTTTTTGCAGCTATTCGCAGTAGCATTCCACGCATCCACCATGATCGGCTTGAGACGTTCCTGAACTTCTTTCTCGGTCCAAT
>CAZEDN010000027.1:4498-5641 GCA_964510905.1 uncultured Candidatus Peribacteria bacterium | reverse complement strand
TCTCATTCTGAACCAATTCGAAGTAACTCACCGTAACCCCACCTGCATTCGCAAGAATGTCCGGAATCACCATGACATTATTCTTGGCGAGAATCTTATCCGCATCAGGAGTGGTCGGCCCATTCGCCAACTCAAGAATGATCTTAGCTTTTACATTTTTGGCATTCTTCTTCGTGACTTGATTTTCCATGGCCGAAAGCACCAAAACGTCACATTCCAGTTCTAGAAGTTCCTCATTAGTGATTTTCTTACACGCTGCACTATTCTTCTTTTCGTATTCAAATCCGGCCACAAAACATTCACCCACTTCACCTTTTTGACGCTTACAACTAATCGCCTCATGAGGATGAATTCCCTTAGGACAGTGAAGCGCTCCTTTCGAATCAGAAACCGCAATAATTTTAAATCCTTCAGCTTCCAAAAGATGAGCCGCATTAGCCCCCGCATTCCCAAATCCTTGAATAGCCACGGTCGTGTCTTTCGGTTTCATACCCATTTCTTTAATCGCTTCCATCAGAACATAAACACCGCCCTGAGCAGTTGCCTCACCACGTCCTTCTGACCCTCCAACCGTCAAAGGTTTTCCAGTAACAACGCCCAATTTATTGCGTCCATGAATCGTCGAATATTCATCCGCCATCCATGCCATAATTTGAGGATTCGTGTACACGTCCGGCGCAGGGATATCCTTTTCTGGCCCAATAAACGGCTCGATTGCGCGTGTATATCCACGAGTCATATCTTCCAATTCTCGGACACTCAACTTGCTCGAATCCACGATAATTCCTCCTTTAGCACCACCCAAAGGGATGCCCACAACAGAACACTTGATCGTCATCCACATGGCTAAAGCTTTCACCTCTTCCATGTCAACCTCAGGGTGGAATCGCACACCGCCTTTATACGGTCCACGCACATTATTATGCTGAACTCGAAAACCTCGGAAAACTTGAATTGCACCATTATCCATATGGACCGGAACGCTCACTTCCAGAATTCGTTGTGGATGAGCGAGGTGCTCTTCGATGTGCGGATCCAACTTCATGATTTTCGACGCCTGTCGCATCTGATACACAGTATTTTCAAAGAGAGACATGGGGAGAATGGTGAGGAATAATTCGGGTCTCATTCTAGCACTATTGA
>CAZEDN010000027.1:0-4488 GCA_964510905.1 uncultured Candidatus Peribacteria bacterium | reverse complement strand
AACCGATGACCGATAGTGGACTAGAAACATGGGGAGATGTGATCGAAGCCACTGCTCCGCTATATGAGCGACTCAAGGCAAGTGAGCCTCCAAAAGAGCAAAAACAAATGAGCCCATATACGCCTGCACGCAATGCGCTTTTTGACGTGGTAATGGCCATGCGCGCAGTGCCCAAAGAAACGCTCAGAGAGATACCAGGCATTTCCCCGGGAGACGCAGCACTGTTCAGGTTCAAAAGGGCAGTTGTTGGGGATCAAACAGCATTTAGGGACGCTCAACGTCGTGTAAGAGAAACCATCGGGAAGATGGTAAAAAAGAGAATCGCAGCCCCTCAAGCCATAACAGAATTACCTTTACAACCAGAACTGGCCACAGCCATCCAAGGCCACCTCGAAAGAGCCCGTGAATTCATCGAACGACTAGAATCCGAAGCCTAACCTGAACAACGCGGCCCCGCCATCCGAATCTCATCCGGCACATCCTTCAACGTGTCGCAGTTTTCTCCAAATAAGTCGGCCAATTTCTGCGCCTTTTGATCGTACGCTTCCTTGTCCTCCCATGTATTACGAGGATCCAAAACTTCGCTCGGTACACCAGGACAAATTTTCGGCATCGCCAGATTAAAAACCGGATGCGTTTCATACTCCACGTCATTCAAATCGCCATTCAGCGCTGCGGTCACCATAGCGCGGCTGTACTTGAGCGCAATGCGTTTTCCGACACCATACGGTCCACCCGACCAACCGGTGTTGATCAAATAAACCGGCGTATTATGTTCTTTTAATTTCTTCCCCAAAAGTTCCGCATACACCATTGGCTTCAACGGCATAAAAGGCTTCCCAAAAAATGAAGAAAACGCAGCCACCGGTTCAATAATTCCACGCTCAGTCCCCGCCAATTTGCTCGTGTATCCCGCAATGAAGTGATACATGGCCTGCTCCTTCGTGAGTTTGGAAATCGGCGGCATAACCCCAAACGCATCGGCAGTCAAAAACACAATCGCCTCCGGGTGTCCGCCCAATCCATCCTTCACCGAACCAGGAATGTAATCCAACGGATAACCGGCACGCGAATTTTCCGCCAACGACGCATCATCAAAATCAAACTCGCCCTCATCGTTCATCACCACATTTTCCACGACCGTTCCATACTTAATCGCATCAAAAATAAGCGGCTCCTTTTCGCGCGAAAGATTGATGCATTTTGCATACGATCCCCCCTCAAAATTGAACACCCCACGATCCGACCACCCATGCTCATCATCGCCGATCAATTGACGATCCGGATCGGTCGACAAAGTGGTTTTCCCGGTCCCCGAAAGACCAAAAAAGATCGCCGTCTTCCCCTCGCCCCCCATATTGGCCGAACAGTGCATCGGCAAAATCCCTTCCTCTGGCAGCAAATAGTTCATGATTCCGAAAATCGACTTTTTAATCTCTCCAGAGTATTTCGACCCCCCAATCAAAACCATTTTCTCTTTCATATTCACAATAATGAACGCCTCCGAATTCAGCCCATACGTCTCCGGATCCGAAACCTTACATTCCGGAGCCACCAAAATCGTAAATCCCGGTTCAAAACTTTCCAGCGCCTCTTCCTCCAACCGAATCAACAAGTGCCGAATGAACAGCGACTGATACGCATACTCACACACGACACGCACATTCAGCGCCGAACCTTTTTCCGCTCCAGCAACCCCATCGTGCACAAAAAGTCGATCGCGCCCATCCAAATATTCAGTGATCAATCCATACAATTTTTCATAATTTTCTTCTAAAATCGGCACATTCACCTCGCCCCAGTCCATAACATCATGCGTCACGTCATCATCCACCATGAACTTGTCATTCGGGGATCGGCCCGTATATTTCCCGGTGGTCACGACCAAAGATTCGCTTTTACTTTTTTTAACTTCTCCGCGCTCAAGCGCCGTTTGATAAAGCTCATCCACGCTAAGGTTTCGGCTCACCCGTGGTGCCGTGATCCCCAGATCCGAGAGGTCCAACATTCGATTTAAGTTAAAGATTCTTTTCCTGCACGATACAGATTCTCGAAGAGTTTTTCAATTTTCGTGAGAGGGATCGAAGAAAACGCCAAACGCACCACGTCATCACGCACCGCAATCACCCCGGTATCGTATTTCTCCAAAAGCAACTGTCGCAACGGTTCCGCCTTCAATCCATCCACCAACTTCACACACATGAAATATCCCGAATTAAACGGCAACACCTCAAACACCTCCACATATTCCGGATGCGCCGCCAAAACCTCCTTCACTTTTTCATAACGCGCCTTCAGCGTCTCAAACTTTGCCGCCTTTTCTTCATCGTATGTATCTGACGAGTACGCTTTCAACATCATAGACTGCATTGCATTCGATACATTCGACACATTGCTTCGGATCGCTCCCGCCATCTTGTCTTCCAAAATTTCCGCCGCTTCTTCGGTCATTCCTTTATATGCAAACGTTACAAAACCCACACGTGCGCCCCACACATAATCTTCTTTCGTCGCCCCATCCACTTTTACCGCCAATACGTTTTCATGCAAATTCGCCAACCGCGCGAACAACGATTCCCGCTCAATACCCTCTTCATACACCAATCCAAAATACGCATCGTCCAGAATGGCCACCACATGTTTGCCGTTCTCAGCTGCCGCATGCAACATCGCCGTAATTTCCGCCGCCTCACCTTCCGTGGGCGTATAGCCGGTGGGATTATTCGGGAAGTTCAGTAGAACGATTTTTTTTGTGCCTCCTTCATTCAGTGCAAAACGCAGTCCCTCCAGATTAAACTCACCTTCTTTAAACAATGGAAACGTGTGAAGCGTTGCCCCGCATCCATGCCCAAACACCACATTGTAATTGCCCCAATACAAATCCGGCGTAATGATCTCATCACCTTCGTCCACAAACAAATGGCCAACCATCGAAAGGCCGTGAGTCAGCGCATTCGTCACCACCGGCAGCGTGATCACCGCGTCCTTTAATCCAGGATTTTTTTCACGAATCATCCCCGCCCACTTTTTGCGCAAATCCGGCCGCCCAAAACTGGGTGCGTACCGAAACACATCCGCTTCAAGGTTGATTTTCTTCATCACCGACGGCAACACCATGAGCGAACCATCCTCTTCGTGTGCCACACCAATGGTCGCGTTGTACGTCTTGTTCTTGGCCATGGCCGCCTGCGCCAAAATCCCCATTTTAGGGAAAGAAACGACCCGACCTTTTTTAGAGAACATTTCAATAATGGGGGAGGGGAGGACGTCGCGTAAATCCGTCATGATGAGTAGTTTAAGGCGCCTTATTAAGGTGTCCTTAGATTAAAGCACTCCTCACGCCCTTTCAAGAGCCGATTTGGGTTCAGCAGATGATGGAGGAGGACCGGACGAAGCGTCAGGAGCGATGGGGCCGCTCGAGGCGTCACCGCCTGAAGTGCCTGAAGCGTCTGCGGGCTTGGGATCATCCAGGGGTTTGGAATCGTCTAGCGGCTTGGGGTCCTCCACGGGTTGAATTTCTTCTACGGGCTCAACACTTTCTGCAGGTTTTGGGTCTTCTATGGTTATGGTAATGGAGTCTTCTACAGGTTTGATCTCTTCAGCAGGCTTAGGGTCTTCCGCAGAGTCCTCCATGGGTGTTAGCAACGGCTTAGCTTCCTCCAAAGATCTAGGAGGAGGAACCACAATAACTCCCGAATCAATCAACTCACGAACGCGCAAATCCATAAGATCCAACTGTTCGCGAAGTCGGCGTTTCTGCTCGGGTGTTAAAGAATCTATATTTTGACGAAGTTCTTGAAGGGGTCGTAAATCCAGTTGCTGATTGACTTGCATGGGGACCGATTGGAAGACACGTTCATACGCTTGTCCCATCGGTTTTTGTGCCACACTGCGCGCCCGTGATGAAACGGTCACAGTATACTCCTCTCCAGGAGATAAATTTTTATTCGGCAAGAAATGAACTTTTTGAGCATTTTCCCAGATAAAACGACCATCCACATACGGCTCAATAAAAAATGAATTCTCCACAGACCCCTTCATCATTGGTTGATCAAACGTGATGGTGATCGGCGCGATATTGGGATGAATGCGCTCGCCCAAACCTGCAATCGTCTGCGTTTGTGGGACCGGAGCATCGGCCGAAACCACATAGGAGCCGCCACCCGCTACCACCAACAAGAAAACAGCGGCCGTTACGGTGGCCCATTGATGCATACGGAAAAAACCGGTCGAATTTTCGAGGCGTGCCTCCCTCAGGTCTTGGTGGCGCGCCAAAAGTTTGCCTTTGAGTTGCTCTTGGAAGGCCGGGCGCGCTTTGGGGCGTTCTTTGCCCAGCGCAGATTCCATGGATTCGAAGGCGTCCAAGCGGGGAGCCTTTCGAAAGCGATAGAAAAATGATTTAATCTTGTGCATCATGTTCAATTTTTAATTTTTTGAGGGCTCGATAGAGGGTAACACCGACATAATTGGCCGATAGGCCGAGGGTAT
>CAZEDN010000026.1:0-8546 GCA_964510905.1 uncultured Candidatus Peribacteria bacterium | reverse complement strand
TAAAATCGTAATGTCTTTTTGTTATAGGTGTTGCGTCGGCAGTGCGGGGCTGGGCTGGCGCCACCAATAAAGTTGACGTCCTAATTCTATCATTTTTTGTCTTATTTCTCAATATTCGGTATTTTGTGTCCATGACCAAAACCATCCACCGTTTTTTCATTTCCCCTTCCGAAATCGGCGAAAATCGCATTGTGCTCACCGATCGCGATCAGGTGCGACAAATCACACATGTTTTGCGCATGCACGAGGGCGATAAGCTGGTTCTTCTCGACAACACCGGAATGGAATACGAGGCCAAGATCATGTCACTTTCGAAAAAAGAGGTGGAATGTCGGCATGTCGATAAAAAAGAGTCCCCTGGTGAACCCGGCGTTCTGATCCGCCTCTTTCAGGGCCTCCCAAAGCAACTTTCACGATTTGAGGAGGTTTTGCGGCACGGCACGGAGTTGGGTGTGACCGAATTTTATCCGCTCATCACTCAAAACGGTGAATCACAAGAATTGCGCAAACGTGAACGCATGGAACACATCCTCAAGGAGTCGGCGGAGCAGAGTGAGCGCGGAAAGATCCCTGTTTTGGGCCCCGAGATTAAGTTCGGTGAAGTACTCAAGACCGGTTTTCCCAATGCGTTGCAAGCCGAAACCACTCTCTTAGCGTATGAGCGCGAATCACGAGCGAAGTTGACTGAAGTTCTACAACAAATGGGCAGTCCGAAAACCATCAATATCATCGTTGGACCAGAAGGCGGTTTTACGGATGAGGAGATTGAAATGGCGCATGAACAAGCCTTTACCGTGTTTGGTATGGGCTCCCGAATTCTCCGTACCGAGACAGCTGGGCCGGCCATCGTCAGCGCAATTTTACTTGGATCTTTTTCGTCGTATGAGTAAGATGTGCGCATGCAACAAGAACTTCAACTTTTCGCCTTTATCGACGAGCTCAAGAAGTGGAATAAAAAGCTCAATTTGATCTCGTTTAAGAGTGAGGAGGAACTCGAAATCAAGCATGTCCAGGACTCACTTTCATTATTGGAGATTTTTGATTTTGAGAAGGGACAGCGGGTATTGGATTTGGGCTCGGGAGGAGGATTCCCGGGGATCCCTTTGGCGATTGAGTGTCCGGATACTGAATTTGTTTTGATGGATTCGACCGCTAAAAAAATGGTGACGGTGCAGACGATTGCGGAGACGATTGGACTGGGCAATGTTCAGACCGTTGTGGGGCGTGCCGAAGAGTTGGCGCATGAGGATGCGTACCGTGAATCGTTTGGAATGGTGGTGGCTCGCGCGTTGGCTCCCCTACCGATTTTACTCGAGTATGCGGCCGGCTTTGTGTGTGTGCATGGAATTTTTGTGGCATACAAAAGTGGCGACCATGAAAAAGAGCTCAAACAATCAGAAAACGCCCAAAAGACACTTGGATTTGAATTCGAAGGGGCAATCGATTATGACCTTCCCGAAGGCATGGGCAAGCGCTCATTGTTGGTTTTCCGAAAGGCGGAAGCTTTAGACGACAAATATCCCCGCAAATCTGGGACCCCTAAAAAGAAGCCACTCTAGAAACTTTTGACTTACCAAGACGTTGAGCCGTTTACTTTTTTGCGCTCGTGGCGTTTATCGTGGACGTGAAGCAATTTATATATGAGGAACACCACCAAAAGCGATAAGAACACGAGTCCGTAGGTGTGTGTGAAATTGAGAACGGTCACGGTGATTCCCGCCAAAATGAAAGCAAAGAAGGCGGTCATGAACCAGCCACTGATCACGGTCAATACTCCTGTTATCCTTGAAGGAGCACAATCTCTTCCCCACGCGCCATCCGCCAATGAAGTCCCCATCACCACCATGAAGGTGACGTAGGTTGTTGAGAGCGGCAATTTGTAAGAGGTCGCGTATGAAATAACGGCCGCCGCCACCATGAGATTGACTGAGGCACGGATGAGATCAAAGGCACATCTTTCTTCTTCATCTTCGGTTTTATGATTCCAGCGTGACATGATCCATTTTCGAATGCGTTTTGGGATGAGTGAAGTGATCATTTGAAAGCAAAACACCATGATTTCGCTCACTTTTTCGGCAATTATGTTTCTCTTCCAATCGTTCATGGCATGCTTATCGTGACTCGCCAAATTGATCGAAGTATTCACGACTGTGTTGGCTTTTTTAGAGATGAAAATGGAAATCATCATGATGATGCCCGCACTCAATAACACCCAGTTCGGCGTGGGCAATTTGTCGGCTAGATCTGATCCTAAAAAGGCGTGGACACCCCCTACCGAAACTCCAATAAAGTTGGCCAAGTCGTTCCCAGCAAATGCTAAGGCTAGTGCGCCCGTTCCTATCAGAATTATCATCTTCAAAATATTCACTCTTGCCTTAATTAAAACCAATGATAGAAGCGAAAACACTACGAAGCATGAGCCGAGAATCAGTAATGTGTGCGTGCTGACCCAGGCTTGAACATCGTCGGTCATGAATGATGCATGCTTCCCTCCCTTCAACAGCAAGAAAAACATAAGTGAGGTCAACGCCACTCCACACCACAAAAAGCCCCAGCTTTTTAAGCGCGATTTGTAATCAAACGTGAATAGAATTCGCGTAATGAACTGAACGATTAGCCCCAGCATGAACGCCACTCCAACCGATAACAGAATACCCAAAATGATTTTCATGGCCGATGCACTATTGATCGCCTCCCAGGCTGCATCAAAGTTCCCTCCTACCTTCCAAAAAGCCATTACCAAAGCTGCACCAAATAGCTCAAACACGATCGAAACGGTCGTCGAGGTCGGCAATCCAAATGTTGAATAAAGATCGAGTAAAATGATATCGGCTATCGCCACCGCGGTAAACACAATTATGGCCTCGTGAGCAGTAAAAAATGTGGGATGAAAAATCCCCTTTCGTGCCACTTCAATGATCCCATCCGAGAATGTGGCTCCGATGAGGACGCCGATCGATGCCGCAAGAAGAATGATCTTCCTTGGCGCGGCCTTCGCAGCAATGGCAGAATTCAAAAAATTGACAGCATCATTGGTTACGCCCACAAATAAATTTCCGGCAGCAAGCGCGACCAGTGCAATAATGGCTAAGAGTTCAAACGTGCCCATTAGGCGGGAGGGTTAGGAATGGTAAAAACTTCCCTTGATATCGTGGTGAGGAAAGTTTTGTAAAATTGGCCTGATGAGGTATGAACACCTCTGGTAATCCTTATAAAAGGTCTATACAGAGAAATTCATATCTCTCCCGAAACGGGAGCAGGTTCACTTCGTAACCATGATTTTAGCTGCGTGACCGCAGCGATAAGATATCAAGGTTGTGGGATTCGATTTTTCAAATAGCGTGGATCGTGCGTATAATAACGCTATGGGAAATAAATGCAAACATTGCGATAAACTGCTTGCGATCACGCCCAACGAAAAGGCGTATTGCGAAAAGATGGATGTTCCCCTGCCCACGCACTGCCTTCGGTGTCGTCAGCAAAAGTTGTATGCATATCGGAATGAGCGGTCGCTGTATCAGCGTTCATGTGATCACTGTAAAAAGCCGATGATCGCCATGTTTTCTCCTGATAGTGATAAAACGGTGTACTGCCGGGATTGTTGGTGGAGTGATGAGTTTGAGCCGCGAGATTATGGGAGGGAGTTTGATTTTGATCGCCCGTTTTTTGATCAGTTAGCGGCACTTTTGGATACGGTCCCGTTGGCTTCACTTGCGATTGGGGATTCGGAAAATTCGGAGTACACCAACTATGCGATGTGGAACAAAAATTGTTATTTGGTTTCGAGTTCGGATTATAATGAGGATTCCTTTTATTCGACCTATGTTTTTCGATGCACCGACTCGAGCGATTGTCTGTTCACGAGCGATTCGGAGCTGTGCTATGAGTGCATCGATTGCAAGCACTGTTACGATGGGACGTGCCTTCAAAATTGTACGACTTGTTCGGAGTGCCTTTTCTGTTACAACTGCCGAAGTTCTCAGAATTGTATCGGCTGCGTTAATCTTTCGAGTAAAGAGTTTCACATTTTGAATGAGCCTTGTTCGCGAGAGGAGTTTGAGAAAAGGAAGGCGGACATTTTGGCGAATCCAGAAGCTATGGAGGCGTTCCGGGCTAAGTTTGAAAAATTTCGATTGGATCACCCTCATAAATTTGCAGAGTTGGACAATTGTGAGAATGTTTCTGGGGATCATTTACGACGCTGCAAGAACTGTTTTGGGTGTTTTGATCTGGTGGAGTCGGAAGATTGCTTCAATATCGTTTTGGGCATTAAGTCTAAAGATTGCATGGATTGTATGGGAGTAACTTCGGCTGAGCTGTGTTATCAAAGTATTGGGTGTCCCGGGAACTACAATATGAAGTTCACGATGTTGATTTGGCCTAAATCGAGTTACCTTGAGTATTGTTTGTTTTGTCGGGCGAGCAAAAACTGTTTTGGATGTGTTTCTTTGCATAAAAATGAGTATTGCATCCTCAACAAGCAGTACACGAAGGAAGAGTACGAGGCGATGGTGCCGAAAATCATCGCGCACATGAAAGAACATGGCGAATACGGCGAGTTGTTCCCATTGAAAATTTCACCGTTCCCTTATGAAGACACGGTGGCAGCGGACTATTTTCCACTCTAATTTGCCTCAACTGACCAAATTGGCCACACCTAGGAATACCATGATCGCAATGGCGGCGCTTTTGATCCAGGTGCTTCCTTTAATGTATTGAAGGTGCGTTCCGGCCCATCCGCCAAATGCCGCTCCTCCTACCACCAGCACGGCATAGAGAGGATTGATGGGCTCCGTAGCGATCAAATAACTGACTTGGAAGAGATTCACAAACAGATAGGAGAGCATGGTGTAGGCGATCGCTTTTCGGAATGAAATACGGAAAATAAACACGAGATACAGCGTGGTGAAGATTCCGGTACCGCCAAACAAACCGTTCAGCACACCCACCGCAATGGCGATGAATGCGACTTCGGCAAGAACTTTTTTGGTGATCTTGCGACGAGAACCACGTTCATGCCCCACTTCCGGCTTGATGATGAGGTAAAACGCACCAATGAGTAGCGTCACCCCCAATAATCCCATGAATAAATCCTGATTGAGATGGTACTGCATGAGATAAGTTCCAATCCCGGTTCCCACCAATCCAAACATCATCAGCGTGAAAAGTAGATTCGGATCGAGACGGTTGCGACGGTAGTGAATTTGACCAGAAATCACCGTGATCGCTAGCCCACCCAATTTAGCTACAGCCAAGTGCGACGCGTACGCTCCCGGCACAAAATGCAGCAACATCGGGAAAAATATCAGCGAGTAGCCCCCTCCTGCAAACGCACTGATCAGCGCTGAGAAGAAGGCCAGGAAAGTTCCGGCGATGGGTACAAAAATATCGTTCATGCAATTGTTTAAACGATTTAGGAGCGCGACCTGTTACTATCTAGTACAGATCTACGCAGCCGGGAATGGGTCTGGGAATGGCATTTCGTACAATGCGGCATCCACGTTCACTTCCTCTTCTATCATACCACCACTGTCAATGATCATCTGTTTGGCTTGGTTGCGGGCCTCTTCTTCCAGGTCTACGCCGTATTTTTGGCGGCTCAATTCAACCACTTCGGCGCCGCAGTGCTTTTCTGGTTTTGCGAGCCATAACGTCTGCGCGGAGAAAGCTTTTCGGATTTCGCCGTTGATCGTGACTTTACAGTAGAATTCGCGTACGCCGAGGTTTATAAGATCTCGCTCGATGTATACCGGCGTGTATTCTTGGACGAAGTGCGGTGCGTCCTCTCCTCCCACACGGAATGAGATGAACGATCCAATATTCCCAAATACGGCTTTTTTGATTTTTTCGCTGAGCTGGCCTAGGAACTGGTGGGCCACGTTTAGAATGAGGCGGTATTTTCGGGCCTCAGATAAGATTTCGCCAAACGTGTCGGTGGTGAAGTTTTGGAACTCATCGATGTACAGATAGAAATCTTTGCGCTGTTCTTCGGGGATGTCTTGGCGCGACATGGCGGCTTGGTAAATCTTGGTAATGAACATCGAACCAAGGATTTGTATGTTTTCTTCGCCGAGGATTCCCTTCGGAAGTTTTACAAGAAGGATTTTTTGCTGGTCCATCAATTCTCGCAAGTCGAAGGTGTTGTTCGCGATGGCGATGATGTTTTTGACCATGGTGTTTCCAGCCAGTTGGCCCATTTTGTTGAGGAGCGGGTTGATGGCCTCGGAGCTGTATTTTTCGGTCCATGCAGGGAATTCGTTGGTCCAGAAGTTTCGGACACTGTCCGATTTGATGCTGCGTATGACTTTTTGGCGAAATTCTCGATTGGAGATCAGCTTTTCGATGGAAAAGACGGTCGGGTCTTTGCTGTCCAAAAGCGCGAGAACACTATAGCGGAGAACATGCTCGAGGCGGTCGTTCCAGCCGGCGCCAAACGATTTCTTAAAGATGTTCACGAAGGCGTTGGTCACCTGCATTTTTAGCTTTTCGTCCACGCCGGAAAGCGGATTGAATGGTACAGGCCGCTCGGTATCCAACGGATTCACGAGCACCACATCTTCTTTGCGGTTTTCTGGGATGTATGTGAGCACGTTTTCAACCAAATCTCCATGCGGATCGATCACACAAACTCCCTCCCCTGCTTCGAGATCTTCTTTGATGAGGAGCTCTAACATTTTCGATTTACCGGAACCGGATTTCCCAACCACATAGGCGTGTCGCCCTCGATCTTTTCGCATGATTCCGAATTTGCGGTAGTTGTTGTGATAGTTCGTCATCCCAAAGAAACAGATGTCTTTTCGGCCCTCTCCGAATGGGAGGTCGGCGGGAGGTTCCGCTTTTTTGGAGATCACGGCGGAGAAATGCGGGATGTCGTTCGGATTCGGTAGGTGAGAGAGCGTGATGAACTCTTCCACGTTGAACGTCATGCGCTTTTGAAGCGATCGTTTCATAGTCACGCGCATGGCGTCTTTTCCTTTGTACTTTTTATCAATCATTAATTTATTGGTGGATTCGTTGGAGTAGTACGCCTGCACGGATTGGAAGAAGGTTTCAGCCAGCTCTGCGGCATTTCCCTCCTTTGATGCGATTCCCATTTGGATGTTCACCCCGATGTGGTCGGTTTTCATCTTTTGATTGAGGAATTCGGTCTCTTTTTCAAATAGCCCTTCTTTCCTTGCGTCACGAATGCGAACTTTTCGTTTGATCATGTGCCAAACCTTGGCAAGTTTCTTTTGAATTAAATAGAAGATGTGTTCGTGCTTTTTGGTTAGGATCATTTGTATCCATCCCTTCTGCCCTCCTCTCAATTCGGCCAGAAAGCTACAAATTGGCGAGAGCGAATCCTTGTAAAATTGGATTGCTGCAGATGTTTCTTTCACCTTGTCCGGCACCGAATCCATACGGAGTGTGTTGAACGTCTTGATCGGCACGATGAATGTCTTTTTTTGCTTGAGTGTATATGAGGTCACTTGGAAGTCCTTTGTGAGTGCGAGTGGATCTTTTTTGAGTTCTAAAATTTCCGCGAACGGGAAAATCGAATAAAACAGCGAAGAAAATTTTGTCACCACCTTGTCGTCCAGCGCAATGAAGAAGTAGACGATTCCCTTGTATCCCATCATTTCGAACGACACACTCTCCCCTCCTTTCAACATTTTACGCAGAGTGTCGATCAGCCGCCCAAAGTTTTCAATGGTGGCGTGGTCGTGCTTCTCCGGCGGCGGTGTTTTGATGTAGAGGTACTTCATGATTATTGGAGAGAATTTCTAAAACAGTCGACACAAAAGACAATGTACGGTGAGTCTTCTGGGAATGTGGTGTTTATAGCTTTCCCGCAGCGTTGACATTTGCGTGCACACAATTTTCGCGGATTGTAGCGGCTCAATAGTTCGAGGTAACGGCTCTTGAATGAAGAGTCTGGTATTGGGAGTTTCATTTTTTGATAGAAGGCTAATTCTCGTCCCATGACCTTGAATGGGTCCTTCGTGTGGGCATCGTAGTATGTGGTGTTTAACACCTCGTCATTACTTTTTATTTCAAACAAAGAGTCTGGAGGAGAAATCACGTCTACTCCTTCTTTTCCTCCTTCTTCGTGGTCTACTGTCCAAAGGTGATCCTGATTGTATTGAGGTCCGGGAGGGAATAGCTCTTCTGATTTTTTGAGTAAATCTTGATACTCCTCCTTGGTCATTGGGAAATAAAGGTTGGCGACAGTTGTGTTGTATGAGAAAGGAGACATCCAATGTGGGAAAAACTGTCCCCATTCTTTGGTTTTCTTTAGATGTTCGATAAGTTTTGCCTTTAGTGCTTCGTAATCTTCTGGGGTGTATTGCTTGTTGAAGATGCAATTCTTTTTGCTTTTTAAACCTACGCAACCGAAACAGTCCATGCAGTTTTGGCAGTTATCAACGTAGAGACAATTGGAACAATCATTTGAAAAATTAGCCACAAAATTCATACCACCTCGGAGTACCGTTTGATTTTCAAAGCTTTTTTGGGCGCCATAGGCTGAGGCCCAACAATCCATACAATCCTTGACCTCTATGCAT
>CAZEDN010000025.1:7003-8824 GCA_964510905.1 uncultured Candidatus Peribacteria bacterium | reverse complement strand
CTCAAAATAGGCGAGAAGATCGTTGCGCAAATCATCCAACGGCGAATCTTCCAGCGTGGTCAAATCGTCCGCATAATAACGGGTTTGAATGTCATCAAATTGAGTACGGATCTCCTCATCAGTGAAGCTGACATACCGCTCTTCCGCCTCCAAATAATAAACGTCCGGTAAATTCGCCAACAGCGCTTCTTGTTCATCCGCCAACTGTTGCAAATCCTGCATCGCTACCGTCCATTGACTCAAATACGGTTGCAACAACGGATGATCCTTCATCATCAACGCCGCCTGGTCATCCTCTAGGTCCAAGTTCACGTCATCCGGAATCACATCGTCCACAAGATTAGACCCAGCATTTGCCGCCTCATTGACCACGTTCGCGCCTTCCGCCATCATTTCGTTCGCCACTTCCACCAGGTCAGTTACCGCACTGTTCGCGATTTCCGCCGCCCCTTCTACAATCTCCACAATGCCATCAAAACTCAACATCTTCCCAAAGTTCAGCATCATGACGATCTCCACCGTATCCGCAAAGTCGGCCCCAATCGTGGGCAACTGGAAGTTGACGCTCATGTCGAACGGCCACACTACATCGAGCGGACGCTGCGTCATATTCTCGATCTGGGTCTTGAGCATGATCTCCTGCGTCGGAATGATGTTGGTTTGCAGGAGACAGATGATCTTGAGCACCGCCTTAAGAATCTTCAACGTGACCTGAATCGCATTGGGAAGATCCGGAATTTCAGGTGGGGGAGGAAGGTTCGGCAAATCCGGAATCGGAATGCCCGGAAGCATCGGAGGATCCGGCAAGGCCGGCATCGCCGGTAAGACCGGAATTTCAGGGAAATCTATCCCAATCGAAGGGATGGTAGGAATCTTAATCCGTGGGAGACGAGGAATGAGCAACGGCTCCGCCACAAAATTCAACTCCGGCCACACGATCGTAATGCCCGACTGAATCTGCGACACATCAAACACGATGTCCGGCCAACTCGGCAACGCAATGATCGGCGGTTCCGGAATAAACGCAAACAGTTTTGTCAGCAGTTCATACAATGTGAATCGATTGTTCGTACACTTATCACACGACGCTTGATAGTCGATGATGAGGTCAAAGATCAACTTCCACGACTCAAACGCCTCTGCGACGTCATAAAACGCCTGAATCCAGTCCTCAACCCGTCTTTGGTTCTCCAAGATCCATCCTCCCAAGAAATCGATGATCGTATTGATGTAACAGATGATCTGCTGGATGTACATCGCTTCGATTTCGCGCCACTTCAACACCTCATGCGGGAAGTCCTTATAATCTTCCAACGTTTCCAAGTTCTGTTCGACCGTGTCCATGAGAGCTTCCAATTCCTGCACCAAATCTTGGTACTCATCCGCACCCCAGTTGTCCTTCACCGCTTCCCACTGCGCTTTCATGTCTTCCAACCACTGTTCACCATCGTTTTTGATCATTTCGATCTCGTCCGCGGTCAAAACCGGAATCTTAAACGTAACCTCTCGCGTTTCAATGCGGAGGAGCGGGAAACTGCCCACATAACTGAGAGCCTTATCCAGTCCACGCAGATCCGCATCCGTGATTTTTTTATGAATGATTTCTGGATCAAACTCTCCCGCAATCGACATCGGATCCGGATAGTAAAAGTAGATATCGGGGAGATCGGTCAGTTTATTGATGAACTCTTCGCCTTGTTTGCGGAACCATTCCGCAATCGGTTTCGGGAAGCCCGGCACCCGACTGTTGCTACCGGAATCGGCCGCGACAAGGTATTCGCCTAGATTGTAATTCTTCATGCCGCCACTTTCGTTGCGGCC